>CAYQCG010000001.1:0-20791 GCA_964415925.1 uncultured Puniceicoccaceae bacterium
AGCGACTCGTCATTGAACTGGGATACCTGGAGCACTGTTTAGCCGCAGGACTTCAAGATGCCAATCTCCGGACCGCTGCCGCTGGGCTCGATACGGCGATCGACTGTGTCAATGAACATTTGGCTAGCTGCTAACAGTCTCACTCGGCTCTAACAGGTACACTGAGCCAACAACTTTTCTCTCCAGCCACGCCGCCTCTGATCGCTTGGATCGGGGGCTTTTTGTCTGAACAGCGCTAGCCACCTTAGACCGTCTGCAAAGCTCTGAGCCGACCTTTAGGGCCTCTGATAGTTGCCCGGCGCAGCCACCACTCCAGCTCGTTAGATAATTGAAACCCACACACTAGACTGAATGCTGCAATCGATAGCGCTGCAACTCTTCATTGATTTTGAGGCAGGCTTGTAGATAACTGCAGGACTCTCGTTTTTGCATCCAAGCCACCAGGTCCGCATAGCTGGCTTGTTGCTGGATGAGCTCGCCTAAATCGTTCATCTTTTCGGTAGAAACGGGACAGCAAGCCTCGCGCAATCAATAGCCCCCGATGCGCTGGGCACCAGGGGCGGTTTGGCATAAAACATTCTGTATAGTTGCCGATATCGCTCGACATCCTTAGCTTCCTCTGAAAACGAGATTCAAGAAACCCTGGTTTCAGCAAGTTCATCAAATCGTGGATTAACCCCTCAGTCCCATGAACTTTGGGCGAAATGTGACCCTTGTCACGGAGGCTGTTCCCGTCATTTCATTAGATTAGTTTGCTATGAACTCGTCACAGAGGCCGTTGGCCTCCTCACCACACTCGAATCAAGTCAAACGTTCTTGGGCGAATACGGTTGAATTGAGAACGTGCTCCTTGACAGCCTCACGGCTCAGCATGGTTCCCATACGATATCCTGTGAGACGCTACAAGCTGAGCCGGTATCTTAAAACGCCTGCGGTGATGGAGCTAATACGATGCCAATCATTTGAGAACGGTATCCCGAAAATTGGGGAACCATCGCGGCTCAGGTCAAACACGAGGCCAACTGGTGCTGTGAGCACTGTCAGCGACCTTGCCGAAAGCCTCTTGAGCCACTGGCCGATTTCCTTCAGCGGATTCAAGTTTGGCGAGAGTCTCATCCGTCTCCCCCAGCCAACTTTGCCGAGGCTCCTAGAGGCTACCTACTCACCGTCGCCCATCTCGATCAACGGCCTGAGAATCAGGCGCGCGCCAACCTCAAAGCGCTATGTACTGTCTGTCACCTGCGGTTCGACGCTCGTTTTCGCGCCACTCAGAAGCGCCTTGAAGCTGAGTTTTATGGACAACTCCGCATCGATGACCCAGCCGATACGGGCTTGCAGTTGTCACTTCTTCCAAGTCAAATTGCGCCCTTCAGCTTGCCTTTCCAAGGCAACGCGCCCCAAGAAGGTCACTCTCTTCAGAAACCCTCAGGGCACCTGGTAGCAAGGAGGGCATAAGCATTTTCCTCTCTTGAGCGTGTGTCAAAAGGGAAGGTTTTCGACACTCTCTGCTAGGAGCATCAATTTTTGCTAGTCTCTGGGAGATAGACTGAAACTCGCAGTATATCCACTCGACATGAGTGTGCTATATGGACAGTTCGCAGTATAGCTAGCTGATTTAGTTGGATAGACTGCAAGTCTGCAATATATCCGGCTCATTTGAGGAAGATAGACTGCAAAAGTCGATCTAATAAGAGTTAGCCGCCCATCTTAAGGTTATGTTTGTTTGCAAATGTTAGTGTGAATTTTGGGCAATTACTCCAAGAGTCCTGTTAGGAGAGAGCTGAAAGTTACTGTGCTCAGTAATTAAGCCATCAGTTAAGCTTTTTATAAATATTCACTGCACTTCTTATGGCCAACCGTCTCTGGAAATTTCTAACCACGGATATCAGTGAACTTGTTTCATTAGATACAGTAGATAGTACACAAGATGCCGCAGAAGCTGTGCTAGGACTGGCAGATGTTTTAGCACAGGAAGGGCCAAACACCCAGAAACTAGCGTCCTTAGTAAGCCAGCTAGATTCTTTGCTAGATGTTCTAAATTCTCCATTGGGAAAAGTGGTAGGAGCAAGCTTACCATTTGTATCTATTGGAACTGGTCTGCTGAGGTTTTATTTAGAAAAAACTAAGGAGGAACCAACTCTGGCTCAATCAGTAGCTTTAATTAGCCAAGCCGCCTATTTAGAAAGCTTTAAAGATTTTGCCCAGCAGCATCCGAAAGTTAAGCAATGGTTGACAATAACTAGTCAAAGACAACAGGTCAAAACTATTACATCTGAAATTAAAGCTCTAGGAAACTTTGAACTCTCTGATAGAGACGCCCGACTAGCTGCATTGCATTTTCATCAATCTGTTCTTGCAGAAGTCTTCAATGAAGCTTTGGAGAATAGATTAATAACGCTAGGGGCTAAAACAGATACAGCGAAAAGAATTGCCGAGTTGGTTTCTCGAGGAACAGACCGATATATTAGGGATGCAATCGCAAGTGCAGACGACGCAGTGAAGCGTCTCACAGAGTGGTATCGCGTTGGGGGTGATGAGGTCTTTGAAAAATATCTGAGCATTGACACATATTTAATGGAGTGGATTGCGACTCGTCCTAATGAACAAGTTTTTGCAGAGGACTTCTCCTTTAAGGATATTTATGTACCACTAAAAGCACAGCCACTTACTACAGAAGGAAAATTTGATAACAAAAGAGAACCTGTTGTGTTAGAAAATTGGGCAAAACAGATGCTCAATGATCCTGATCAAAAAGGTACTGTAATGTTTGTTCAAGGAGGTCCAGGACGTGGAAAAAGTGTCTTCTGCCGTATGTTTGCCGATTGGGTGCGTCGTCATGAGCATCCCCGATGGACTCCAATATTGATTCGATTGCGAGATATATCTGTGTTACGGAGGGACTTTGAAGAAACCTTAGCAAGGGCTATAGATCGAGACTTTACCAAAACTGATTCTGGTTGGCTGACAGATCGTAATGTTAATTTTTTATTTTTGCTAGATGGTTTCGACGAACTTTTGATGGAAGGTCGTACTAGTGAAGGTCTTGATAACTTTCTAGAGCAAGTTGGACGCTTTCAAGAACAATGTGCGCGTAACTCTGAAAAAGGACATCGGGTGCTAATTACAGGACGCACGTTAGCATTGCAAAATATTGAAACCCGTATGCCTAATAATTTGGCACGGGTAGATATTGCCTCGATGGATGATGATTTACGCAAACAGTGGTTTGATCAGTGGCAAGAGTTATTGGGTGAAAACGAGGCTCATATCAAGGAGATTTTGCAGAATAGAGATTTACCTGAACGGCTAGAGGAGCTTGCACGAGAACCACTGTTACTGTACTTACTAGCGGCAATGTACCGGGATAATGAGCTAAAACCAGAGATGTTTGAAGAGGCTGAAGGTTCTCAAGCTAAAGTTTTAATATATGATCGCACTTTAGATTGGGTACTTACTAAGCAACGAGCAAAAGATTATCGTAGAAATTCTCAGAATTTCACTACAGTTTCTGCTCATGATTTGAACCCAGATATCACAGAACTGGCCTCAGAAAATCTGCGACGGATTTTGCAAGAAGCAGGTCTTTGTGTAGTTCAATCGGGAATGGAATTTGCTTACATAAAAGCTATCGAAGATCGACTATCTCAAGATAGTACGGCTAAAGCTTTTTTAGAATCTGCACAAAAAAGATTAAAGACAAGTGATACGCCACTCCGTAATGCTTTAGCAGCATTTTATTTGCAAGAAGGACAGCGAGGAGAGGGGGCTATTGAATTTGTACATAAGAGCTTTGGAGAATTTCTTTGCGCTGAGCGTATTGCAAAAAGCCTAATAGATTGGTGTCAACTTGGCCGCAATAGACCATACGATATCCCCGATAATGAATTTGAATGGGGCATGTATGACCTTTTCGGAGCTAATTCCTTAACTGTAGAAATTGTAGAATATCTGCTCATACTACTCCACAATAATACTGAGTTTGATGGGCACATATTATTAAGCAGGCTGAAGATTTTTTATAATAAATGGCGAGATGGTTTTTTTGTCGACTCCGAGGCACCAACTCTTCCTCAAAAGAAGATGGAAAAGATAAATATTATTCAGAAATCCAGGACAATTGGACAACGACAAGTAGACATTATTACTGGACTCAACACGCTTATTCTCTTGCTTGAACTTAGTAAATCTCTCAAAATAGAAGATTTCCTAATAAGTCTTGACCTTCAATTCGATATTCATCAAATCGTAGGTTATAGTAGATGCCTTGGAAATAATGGATTTGCTGGTACATTAGGGCCTTTCCTGAAATCAGATAATAATGTTTCTATTCTACGTGATGTGAATCCCACAACTTTTTTTCTTAACTACAAATTAGCAAACACTAGATTTTCTGATCTGTTTGTTGCACAGGTAGCGCAAGAAGGAGAATTTGAAGAGCCTTGGGATAGCTATCTGGCTGTATCTGGCTTGAATACTTTAGCTCTCATATTACAGAATCCCGAAATTGGCTGTGTTGATATGTCAGTCAATCAACAAGAAGATGCTTGTGTCACTGTTACTAGCCTGAGTCATCGCAGTGCTGGAAATGTATCGATCAATGACTCCAAGAATGGCGACTACCGCATTGCGATTTCAATTAAAAATCATAACAACAGTGACTTGCTGATAGCAGTAAATGAGTTGACGAAGCTCAAGCAAGAAGTTCAAGCAACAGATGCACTTAATACATCGGATAAAGAACCTATTGTCAAGAAAATTGACGCACTACAGGAAGAGTTACAAGGTTCGAGTTTCGATCAGGAGTATACAATTCAATTAGTCAATAAGTTGAAGCAAAAGTTGGACAAGACTACTAGCTTGGTTGAACCTATGATAAAGATAGAAAAGCTTATCAAAAAGAATTAAATAGACCGCTTGAGAAACATAAATACTATGAAGAGCAATAACCAGTACACAAAATTTTCAGGTAAGTAAGAGCTGAAATTACTTGATACCTGGCAATAATTGAAGCTATTGAGCTTAGGCTAACCTTGTGCTGCAACGGGCGACAGTAAGTTCTCAGTTGATATCACAAAGAGTTTCTATCGCCGTTGAGCTTCACCGTTAGCGTGACTCGGCAATCATTAATAAACAGTCTGCTGAAGGAGGCCCACAAACGGCCCTTTTTGGCACAGCTCCCTCGTAGTTTGACCACGAACGGGTTTCCAAAGGGTTCTTAGAACTTGTGCTGTGTCAAAACTTGTTCCATAATCTATGTCACGCTAAAAGTGGATATAGATGAGTTATGACACATGCTGGTAGGGTACGAGCGCGTTTCAACAGCTGAGCAATCGCTGGCACCACAGACTGATCGCCTCAAAGAAGCAGGCTGCGAGAAAATCTACAGTGACGTAGTGAGTGGTGCAAAAGAGGCTCGTCCTGGATTAGACGAAGCACTCGATTATCTACGGCAAGGCGATGTGCTGGTTGTTGTAAAGCTCGACCGTCTGGGCCGGACTCTGAAGCACTTGATTGCCACTATCGAAGAATTGAACGATCGCGGCATTGGCTTCAAAAGCCTCAATGACGGCATCGATACGACCACCTCGACCGGCAAACTGATGTTCCACATTATCGGGGCGATCGCCGAGTTTGAGCGTGATCTGATTCGAGAGCGCACCCATGCGGGGCTGAAGGCGGCTCGCGCCAGGGGCCGAAAGGGGGGCCGTCCCCTTAAAGGAACACCGGAGAAGGTGAAGCAGGTCAGGGCCATGCTTCAGGATGAAACCATCACTGTCAAGGAGGCATGTACAGCTGTGGGGATTTCCAGGAATACGTACTACCGTAATCTGCCACAGGCTGCTGATACGAAAGGGTAATCATCCCTGGTTTCTCATTGAAAGTGTTGGGCAGTCTGAATATTATTTAATTAGGTCCTTATTCAGTAATATCGTTGATTTTATGGTTCCCTTGACAAACATTCACTCGCTGACCGACTTTCGGCATAATGCCAAGAAGTTTGTCGAGGAACTACAGTCAACCCATGCGCCGCTGGTCCTGACTGTCAACGGCAAAGCTGCTGTCGTGGTTGAAGATGTGGCTTCGTTCGAGGCGTATCAAAACCGTATTCGTGAGCTAGAGCAAGAAGTTGAGGCACTCAAACTAGCGGCTCTCAAGAAAGCCGTTGATCTTGGCGCTGAGCAGGCCGAGCGGGGACAATTCAGTCAGCGCAGTTTTGATGAGATTATCGCTGCCGCTCACGCCGCAGTGACCGGCGAGACCACAACATAGGATGTACGGTATTCGCTTCACCGAAGAGGCCGATGCCGACCTCTTCGATATCTACATCTACACCTACGAAACATGGGGCCTGCCACAGGCTGTCAAGTATACAGATGACCTGAAAACGGCCATCGATTGGCTTGCCGAAGATCCAAGTCGACCAGGAACCAAGAATCGCTCAGATTTACGCCAGGGATATCGAAGCTATCACAAGCAGCGACACCTCATCTTTTACCGGGTTGCAGGCGAGTACATCGAAATCATTCGTATCCTACATGACAGCATGGATGTGCCGCGCCGCTTGACTGAAGAAGATTAAGACGATAGTCGGTATTTCATGTTGACCTGCCTGCACTCAAAGTTAAGAGTCGAACATACCCGTTTTTTGATACCCCTCTGAGATCAGGCCAAATCGCTCAAACAACGGAAAGAGCAAATCAATGCCTAAATGCAATCAATCAGCCCTCTTACCGAACTGCCTGTCGCATCACGGTTTAAATCCAGCGACAACGGGAACACTAAGATTCGCTTACATCGTTGAGGACAGGTCGTGATCGCAACCGCAGCCGTAACCGCCACCTTCTATATCCCTCAAAAGATCGCAGAAGGATTAGCCAATGGCACGTTGGAGCGTATTGGAGGCGTTGTGAGAGAAGTTGGCACCAAAAAGGTAGTGGCATGGCTGCGGGAAATTCCAGATACGTCCCAGTTCATTCCTGATCCGTTTGCCTTTATAAGTCTGCCGCTAAACCCTGTTTCGACAGTGGCAGACGTTGCCAATGTTTTCGTCACGATGAAAGGCTTTCGTGACATGAACATCCGATTAGACCGGATTGAAAACATGATTCATGTCAACACAGCTATTAGCGCACTCACCTTGGGGACGACGGTGGCTGGCTTCGCCATGATCAACCACCGGCTAGATGGAATTGAGACGCGCCTTAAAGCTATGCAGGAGCAACTCAACAAAATCGACCAAAAGATTGACCTAAGCTTCTACGCTACCTTCAGAGCCGCTTTGGATATGGCCAAGAAGGCTTTTTGCATGGATGATCTGCACAACCGGAAAGCAATGGCTTTGCAGGCCATTGATGGATTTGCCAAGTCAGAGCACGTTTACACGGCTTATCTCGATCAATCTCTACAGAACCATGATCGAGCTATCAACGAATACCTCACGATGTTGGCGCTGCTGTACCTTACAGAAACTCGCTGCTATCTGGAGTTAGGGGAATATGGCACGGCTCTAGAGCGTCTCCAGGAAGGAGCTGAAAGGCTGAAAGTATTTACAAAGATCTATATCGAAATGCTGCTAACCTCCAACCCTGCTGCATACATCACGCCTTTTCTCAAAGAAGAAATCTCTCTAATACGGCTGACTCAGATTTATCGTTGGTTGGAGCCCGGTATACAAGAAGCAGAAGTCTTTGAAAGATTGAGACAACCGCTGTTTGACTGGCACAAAGACGCCAGTATGCTCAACGGGTTTCGTTGGCTTCAGGAACTGTCTCCAGCCATTTTGGCAAAGCCGGAGTTTGAGAAGAAGGGCTATTTCAGCCGTTCAGACCAGGTAGAGCAGGCGCTGGCTTGTTTACCCAAGGCAATGGAATCGATGGAATCCGCGATTGAAACTCACAGTCGGCTAAGAGGCTATCAAACTGAGGTGCGGGCAATGCAGGAACTGGGACTATCCTTCCAAGAATGGCTGAGCTTAAGTCCTCGGGAGGAACCACCGGAGAACGCTCAGATGATGTGTATCATGGCGGCTTAGTCCGCGATATCAGTGCAGGAGACGCGCGCGTGCCTCGGAAGAAGAAGACAGAGAACGGCAAACCGCAGAACGGCAATGGAGCCAACCTGGGCTTTGAGCAGACTCTATGGGCGGCTGCCGACAAGATGCGCGGTCACATGGACGCGGCGGAATACAAGCATGTGGCGCTGGGGCTGATCTTCCTCAAGTACATCTCCGATGCGTTTCAGGAGCTGTATGATGACCTGGCGCGACGGGCGGATACGGACTACACCGACCCGGAAGACCGCGATGAGTACATGGCGGAGAACGTCTTTTGGGTGCCGAAGGAGGCGCGGTGGAGCCACATTCAGGCCAATGCTAAGCAACCCACCATCGGCAAGATCATTGACGAAGCGATGCTGGCGATCGAGAAGGAAAACCCGAAGCGGCTGAAGGGAGTATTGCCGACAGGCTATGCGCGTCCAGATCTGGACAAAACGCGCCTGGGGGAACTGATTGACCTGATCAGCAAGATTGGCTTGGGGGATGAGGCCAGCCGCTCGAAGGACATTTTGGGGCGGGTGTATGAGTACTTCCTGGGGCAGTTTGCGGAGAAGGAAGGCAAAGGGGGCGGTGAGTTTTACACGCCGCAGGCGGTGGTGAAGCTGCTGGTGGCAATGATGCAGCCCTACAAGGGGCGGATTTATGACCCCTGTTGCGGCTCGGGAGGCATGTTTGTGCAGTCGGAGAAGTTTGTGGAGGCCCACGGGGGGCGCAAGGGCGATATTGCCATCTATGGGCAGGAGTCGAACCCGACGACGCGGCGACTGTGCCTGATGAATCTGGCGATTCGCGGCATTGATGGCAACATTGGTGATCGCCAGGCGGACAGCTTTACCAGTGACCTGCACCAGGATTTGAAGGCGGACTACATCATCGCCAATCCGCCGTTCAACATTAGCGACTGGTGGCACAAGAAGCTGGCGGAGGATGTGCGCTGGCAGTACGGCACGCCGCCCAAGGGTAATGCTAACTATGGCTGGGTGCAGCACATGATCCATCACCTGGCCCCGACGGGGATGGCGGGCTTTGTCTTGGCGAATGGGTCGATGAGTTCTAACCAGTCGGGGGAGGGAGAGATCCGCAAGGCGCTGATCGCCGACGATGGGGTGGACTGCATGATTGCGCTGCCAGGGCAGTTGTTTTACACAACGCAGATTCCGGCCTGTCTATGGTTTTTGACGCGGGATAAGTCGGGACGGCCCACCGCTGGCCACCCACCCTGCCGCAACCGGGAGGGGGAAACGCTGTTTATTGATGCCCGTAAGCTGGGGGTGCTGATCGACCGCACCCACCGGGAACTGACGGATGAGGAGATTGACCGCATTGCGGGGACGTACCATGCGTGGCGGGGAGAACCGGGGGCGGCGACCTATGAGGATGTGCCAGGGTTTTGCAAGAGTGCGACGCTGGAGGAGATTACGTCCCATGGGTATGTGCTGACGCCGGGGCGCTATGTGGGGGCGGAGGCGCTGGAGGAGGACGATGAACCCTTTGAGGAAAAGATAGCGCGGCTGACGCAGACGCTAGAAGCCCAGTTTGCCGAGAGTGCCAAACTAGAAGCAGCCATTCGCGAAAATCTCAAGGGATTGGGGTTATGAGTCCACGATCGCACCTGGAGAACCGGTCATGACGACGCCAACCGGATTGGGCATCTCTGACTTATTGCAAGACCAGCGTGATGCCATTGTCAAAATCGCGGACAAGCACGGTGCCTACAATGTGCGCGTGTTTGGCTCAGTAGCACGAGGAGAAGCCACGGCTGACAGCGATATCGATCTGTTGATTGACTACGACCTAGAAAGAATTACCCCCTGGTTTCCGGCAGGGCTCATGCTGGATTTAGAAAAGCTGCTGAATCGCAAAGTCGATGTGGTTCCGGCTGATTCGGTGCATTACTTCATTAAGGAGCGGGTGCTCCAAGAGGCAGTGCCCCTATGAAAGATTCGCGCATCTACATCATTCATATTCGGGACTGCCTGAACCGCATTGAGGCGTATACCGCAGAGGGCAAGGCAGCGTTTTTTGAGGACATCAAGACTCAAGATGCCGTGATTCGCAATTTGGAAACCATGGCCGATGCGACCCAGAACCTGCCTGAAGCATGGCGAGCCAGTCGTCCAGAAATTAACTGGGCAGAGGTGGCCGGTTTTCGGAATGTGCTAGCCCATCAATATCTAGAGATCAATTTGAATCTGGTTTGGGACATCATCGAAAACCAACTACCCGTTTTGAGCCGGGCAATTGAAGCCATCGCGGAGGAGTTTTGGAATCAGTGATGTTTGAGCCTGGGAAGCTGGCGCAACTAACGAAGAGGCTGGCAGCGAAGCTTGCGGAATTAGTGCGATTGGAGAAGGTGATTCGGGAGAATTTACAGAGTACTGGCTATGGCTCCAACTAATTGGATTTCCTGTACTGTAGACGACATCAAAGCTCCAATCAAAAATTCTGTGGTTGGAGGCCCTTTTGGCTCTAACTTAGTCAGTCGGGACTACCAACCTTTCGGTGTTCCTGTAATTCGCGGTAGTAACCTTAATTTTAGTGCCAGTTACTTTAACAGCGATGAGTTTGTATTTGTTAGTGAAGAAAAAGCTACAGAACTGTCAGCTAATATAGCCGTTCCAGGAGATATTGTTTTTACTCAGAGAGGCACGCTGGGGCAAGTTGGAATTGTTCCTTCTAACCTTCCTCATAAACGATTTGTGATTTCACAAAGCCAGATGAAACTGACTTGTGACAAAAGTAAGGCTCATCCACCTTTCATTTACTACTGCTTCAAGTCTGCCGCAATCCTTGATTTCATTCAAAGGAATGTTATCTCAACTGGAGTTCCACACATAAATCTGGCAATTCTTAAACAAACTCCATTACTGCTTCCCCCACTTGATAAACAAAAGGCGATCGCCCATATCCTCGGCACCCTCGACGACAAAATCGAACTCAACCGGCAGATGAACCGGACACTAGAAGGCATCGCCCGCGCCCTCTTCAAGTCGTGGTTCATCGATTTCGACCCCGTCCGCGCCAAGCTGGATGGTCGCCAACCCTCCGGCATAGATGCTGAAACTGCGGCCCTCTTTCCTGATGCCTTTGAGGATGGAGGCGAGAGCGGGCCAATCCCCAAAGGTTGGAATCGATGTCATCTCGGCGATTTTCTAAACTTGAAGCGTGGTTACGATCTGCCAAAACGGCACAGAGAAGAAGGCAATGTCCCCATCATCTCCTCGTCAGGATTTTCCGGTTATCACTCAACCCCAAAAGTCAAAGCCCCAGGAGTAGTAACTGGTCGATATGGAACAGTTGGGCAGGTCTTCTTTATTGAGGAAGACTTCTGGCCCCTCAACACAACTTTGTACGTTCAGGACTTCAAAGGGAACAATCCCAAAATTGCCTACTACATTCTGGAACAGATAGATTTCAACGTTTATGCAGACAAAGCTGCTGTTCCAGGAGTGAATCGCAACCACGTCCACCAAGAAAAAATTGTCGCGCCCCCCAAACAAATTCAAGAAAGTTTTTCTCAGCTTCTAGAACCTACTTGGCAGCAACAAACCGTGAATGAACGGGAAGCAGAGGCTTTGCGCGATCTCCGCGATACCCTCTTACCCAAACTCCTCTCCGGCGAGATTCGCGTCAAAGAGGCCGAGCAAACAATGGAAGTGGCCTGATGCTGTCTCAAGAAGAGTTCGAGGAACTGCTTAGCGACCCATCCAAACGGATTGACGGCGATATCCAATGGGTAAGGGACAAAGATACCGTTTGGGTCAAGTTTCGCGCCAAAGTCATTACCGACAGTGGTCATGACCTCTTCATCCAAGGCAGCTTCAACGCCTTTAATAACAAACTAAGCTATCACCTCATTTATCGGCCCGTTGGTCGCATCTACGGCCTCGACCTGGGCCAAGAGCACACCAATCCAGATCGACAACTTGTCGGTGAAACTCACAAGCACCGCTGGTCAGAAACCTTCAAAGACAAGGAAGCCTATGCCCCACCTGACATCACCGCACCAGCCACCCAACCTGTAGAAGTGTGGCAACAATTCTGCCAGGAAGCTGGAATCACCCATAATGGCACCATGTCATCACCGCCAGATCAGCAGTTAGACCTGTTTATATGAGCACTGCCCTCTGCCAAGAAATCGCGGATACCATCGGGCAACTCTTCGACTGCGCCGAAGTAAACGGATTCGTGCGGATTCGGACACCTTACCTGTATCCCGATGGCGACGTAATCGACCTCTATTGGAAAGAGCAAAACGGGCAGCAAATTCTCACAGACTTAGGCGACACGCTGCGGTGGTTAGATACTCAATCCCCCAGTCAGCAACTTTCCAAAAAGCAAGACCTGCTCCTGCAAGATATTCGCCTTACCCACGGCGTTGAAATCTATCGGGGCACTCTGCTCCTGCGCGTCAGCCCCCAAGAATCCCTGGCAACGGCGATTACGCGACTCGCTCAAGCAGCGTTAGCGACGGCTGACCTGAGCTTTTTGTCGCGATCGCGCCTCACAGGCTCCATCACTGACGACATCGCCGACTTTCTCCAAGAAAAGCACATCCGCTTCACCCAAAACGAAAAACTCTCGGGGAGATCGGGCCGTTCTCGTCGTATCGACTTCCAGACTTTCCACCCCCGCAGAACCTCATTTATCGAAGTTCTGAGCACTGGTAGCAAGTCTGCTGCGAATCAGCGCGTCGATACCGTCCTCGCCACCTGGATCGACTTCTCCCACTACAAAGTTGGACAGCAACCCACCCGCTTCATTTCTCTCTTTGACGACACCCTCGATGTCTGGTCAGGAGAAAACATCCGCCAATTACAAGACTTCTCAGATGTTGCCTACTGGTCACGCTCCGACGAGTTCGCAGAGTTGCTAGTCGCCTAAAAACACCATCTGAAAATTGCGCATAAAATTTGACATAGTTAGCTCAGGTAAAGGCTGAACGAATCAGGACCGTAGATAAATAGGATTTGTTGTTTTGAAAGCCATTCATGCCAAGACTTCTAAAGAGCGAAACAATACAACGAATCTCTGGAAGCCAGAAAGCCCTTCGTTTAGCACTATTTGGCTTAGCAATGCCAATCCCAATTGAAACAGAAAGCATGACATCGGATTATGCAGCCGAAATTGGTCTACTTGGCTCATCAGCAGAATTAGCAATCTCTGCTTGTTTATACGAAGTCTTGGGAAGATCTGGTGTCATAAAATCAGATGGTTCGTATCCCACAGCAGCTCAAGCTTTGGCAGAATTTCGGAAGCTCCTTAAATCTGGTATTTCAAAGCTTTCCTCTCTCACAAAAGGTGTTCCCGATCCCACTACACATCTCGAAAACATTCAAAACGCTACAAAGACTTTCCGTGCTTTATTCACAGCACGCGCAGGAGGATTGCATGCGGGTAGTGGAGTTTCCCGTGACGTTGCATATTTAGTAGCTGCCGAAATCGCAGAATTCCTAAAATCGCTTAGCCTTTCAACCAAATGGAAGCCCTACTTGCGAGAAATACCAATAGTTCCTCCATTGCCTAAAAGTAGACAATTAATCGCAGAGGAGCTGGCACAGCTCATCAATCATTCAAGTTTAGAAGAAGCAGAATTAGCATTAAAGTCAATTTTTATCGTTCTACCTGACTTATCTGAGGATGAGCCCGATTGGATTGGATCACTTGAGAGAGTGAACATAGCACCAAATAAAACTGACATCAAAATCTTGCTTAACAGCCTTCAAACTGCTCATGTTGGTGATATTTCCAAGGTTGGGAAAGGAGTGCAATCTATCCCAGCCAGAATTGACAAAAACTCACCTGGCAGTTTTCCTGTTAATTTTGTGACAACAAAGAAAGCATTCACGAAGACTCATGAGAGATGGAGCGCCGAAATAGGAAACGCAAATGGATATCTACAAGACGATCAACTATATTTACCGTCAATCCAAAGCATCTATGATTATTTTGCATTAACTCCCGAAGAAATAGGCATTTCGCCAGAAGTGATTGAGAGAGGTATATCTGCTCAAGAGGCTTGGCCTTTTATCGCAGCGTCTTTTGACTATCAAGGAACAACCGGTCCATGTTTCTTCTTCGCGCGAATGATTATGGATGGAGAGATGCCGCAGCTTATTGCTCATCTTCAGCGTGCTGCAAATCATAGTAGTAAGATCCAAGAGAATCTAAATGATTACATCCCTCTTTTGGAAACATTACAACCTGTTGCAACAGTATTACGCAGCAATCATTTAGCAGATACGCTGATTAACGCATTTAAAGATCGAAGTCTAAAACGTGAGCAGTTGCTAGATAATATTAATTCTCGACTTATTCGAGTTCCTGAAGATTATCAAACTTCTAAAGATAAAATTTTAGACTCTGTTACTAACAGTGACTCTCTTTCAGCCTTGTTTGAAGAATTTTCTACAGATGTCATTGAACTTGGCGATGCCTACGTAAATCCTATTCTTCGTCTTCTTATTGATGCGACTACGGAGCGAGATGAGGTGGCAGGATTAGTCGAATTGATAGGATCAAAGAAGTATCCTCAAATCAAAACTAATATCCGAAAAGCCCTAAGAGATATAGATTTCGCAGTGTATGGCCCTATGATTGAAGGTGGTTATGATTAGTAGCTCAAAGGCTAATTGAATACGGACTTGCATCCGTATTCTTCATTAACGTAGTGGGAACACTGACATTGGGATATCTGCCGTCTCCCCGTCCTCTCGCCCCACATCCCCATGACCCACAACGGCATGACCGAATCCGAAGTCGAAGCCGCCGCCCTCTACTACCTCGACGCTCTCGGCTACACCTGCCGCCACGGCAGCGAAATCGCCCCTGGTGAACTCACCGCTGAACGCGACAGCTACAGCGACGTCATCCTCACAGATCGCCTCCGCGCTGCCCTCACCCGCCTCAATCCCCAAATTCCCGCCGACGCGATCGATGAAGCCCTGCGCCAGGTCATCCGCAGCGAAAGCCAAAACCTGATCGAAAACAACCGCCGCTTCCACAAACTCCTCACCGACGGCATCCCCGTCACCTACCAGCGCGACGAGCGCCGCGTCGATGACCTCGTTTGGCTCATTGACTTCGACCAGCCCCACAACAACGACTGGCTCGCCGTCAACCAGTTCACCGTCATCGAACACCAGAATCGCCGTCCCGACATCGTCCTCTTCCTCAACGGCCTACCCATCGCCGTCATCGAACTCAAAAACGCCGCCGATGAAAACGCCGACATCGAAGGAGCCTTTAACCAGCTCCAGACCTACAAACGCGACATTCCCAGCCTCTTCACCACCAACGCCGCCCTGATCATCTCCGATGGCCTCAGCGCCCGCATCGGCACCCTCACTGCCGATCGCGCCCGCTTCATGCCCTGGCGCAATCCCCCCGCCGACAACGTCATTCCCCTCGACGCCCGCCGTCAACCCCAGGCTGCTGAGACCGGTGGCACCTATTCCACCAGCGCCACCAACGAACTCGAAGTCCTGCTCAAAGGCGTCTTTCAGCCCGATTGCACCCTCGACCTGATCCGCTATTTCACCGTCTTCGAGAGCGATGGCGAAACCGTCATCAAAAAGCTGGCTGGCTACCACCAGTACTACGCCGTCAACAAAGCCGTCGCAGCTACCCTGCGGGCCACCGCTGCCGAAGGAGATCGCCGCGCCGGGGTCATCTGGCACACCCAGGGCTCCGGTAAAAGCCTCTCTATGACCTTCTACGCCGGAAAAATCGTCCAGCATCCCCAGATGGCCAACCCCACCCTGGTGGTGCTCACTGATCGCAACGACCTCGACGACCAGCTCTTCACCACCTTCTCCCACTGCCAAGACCTGCTGCGGCAAACACCCCAACAGGCCGAAGACCGCGCCGATCTCAAAGCCAAGCTCCAAGTGGCCTCCGGTGGCATCGTCTTCACCACCATCCAGAAATTCGCCCCCGACGACCGGGGCGGCGAGTATGAAACGCTGAGCGATCGCCGCAACATCGTCTTCATCGCCGACGAAGCCCACCGCTCCCAATACGGCCTCAAAGCCCGTGTCGTCACCACCACCAACCAAGACACCGGAGCTGCAGAAGCCCGCATGGCCTACGGCTTTGCCAAGTACCTGCGCGATGCCCTGCCCAACGCCTCCTTCATCGGCTTCACCGGCACTCCCATTGAATCCACCGACAAAAACACTAAGCAAATCTTCGGCGACTACATTGACGTGTACGACATCCAGCGGGCCGTCGAAGACAAAGCTACTGTCAAGATCTACTACGAAGCCCGCCTTGCCAAGCTCGACCTCGACGCCAGCGAACGGCCCCATATCGATCCCGACTTTGAAGACGTTACCGAAGGGGAAGAACTCACCACCAAAGAACAGCTCAAGACCAAGTGGGCGCAGCTCGAAGCCATGGTCGGCTCCCCCGAGCGCCTGTCACTGGTAGCTCAGGACATTGTGCAGCACTTCGAGAACCGCCTCACCGCCATGGACGGCAAGGGCATGATCGTCTGCATGAGCCGCCGCATCTGCGTCGCTCTCTACGAAGAACTGGTACGCCTGCGTCCCAACTGGGATGCCGAAGCCGATGACGCGGGTGCCCTCAAAGTGATCATGACGGGTAGTGCCGCCGACCCCGAAAACTTCCAGCCCCATATCCGCACCAAAAAGCGTCGAGAAGCCCTGGGCAAACGCCTCCGCCATCCCGACGATCCGCTCAAGCTCGTTATCGTCCGCGATATGTGGCTCACCGGCTTCGATGCTCCCTGCCTCCACACCATGTATGTTGATAAGCCCATGCGCGGCCACAACCTGATGCAGGCGATCGCCCGCGTCAACCGTGTCTTTGGTGGCAAAGCTGGGGGCCTCGTGGTGGACTACATCGGCATCGCCGAAGACCTGAAGGAAGCCCTGAAAGACTACACCGAGCGCGATCGGGGCCAAGCCGGGATCCCTATGGACCAAGCGATCGCCCTGCTGCAAGAGAAATACGAAATCGTCGCAGGCATGTTCCACGGCTTCAACTACCGCACCTTCCACACCGCTCCGCCCCCCGAACGCCTCACCATTCTCCGCAGCGCCATGGACTGGATCCTGCGACCCGAATCCGTCGAGGAAAAAGGCTCCCAGCGCTACATCCAGGCCGTCACCGAACTCTCCAAAGCCTTTGCCCTTTGTGCTGCTGAAGATGCCGCGATCGCGATGCGGGAAGATGTCGGCTTCTTCCAAGCGGTGAAAGCGGGCCTCACCAAGCATACCGTCGAAGGGGGCAAGAGCCGCGCCGAGCTGGACGCTGCCGTCCGCCAAATCGTCTCCCGCTCCGTCGCCTCCGACCAGGTCATCGACATCTTTGAGACGGCTGGCCTCGATAAACCCGAATTCTCCATCCTCTCCGAGCAGTTCCTTGAAGAAGTGCGTCAGCTTCCCCAAAAGAACCTGGCCCTGGAGGTGCTGCGGAAGCTACTGAACGACGAGATCAAGGCGCGATCGCGCAAAAACGTGGTTCAGTCCCGCACCTTCTCGGAAATGCTGGAAGCCTCCATCCGCCGTTACCAAAACCGCGCCATCACCTCCGCCGAGGTCATCCAGGAACTGATCAAGCTTGCTGAAGAGATGCGCGAAGCCAGCCGACGCGGCGTTAACCTGGGCCTCACCGACGACGAACTCGCCTTCTACGATGCTCTTGAAGTGAACGACAGCGCCGTCCAGGTCCTCGGTGATGAAACCCTCAAAAAGATTGCCCGCGACCTCGTCAATGCCGTTCGCAGCAACGTCACCATCGACTGGACCCAGCGAGAGAACGTGCGCGCCAAGCTCCGCGTCATCGTCAAACGCCTTTTGAAGAAACACGGCTATCCTCCGGATAAGCAGGAAGCTGCGGTCACGACTGTCCTCAGTCAAGCAGAAAACCTCTGTAAGGACTGGGTTGCCTAGCCATGCGTCAATTCGTCATCGTACCTGCCAGCGTTCTGGGAGTCCGCAAGCTGCCCATTCAAACCTTGGCAGGCTTAGCGGATCACTACTACCTCAGCGAACCCCCTTGCCTCAACAACTCCCTCGGCTGGGGGCCAGCAGGCTTGGAACTACGCGGTACCGTTCATATCACAGAGGCAGAAGTGGCCAGGGTGGAAGAATTTCTCAACGCCCACTGCTACAACATCAACGTCCGTAACTGCGAGCACTTCGCCAACCACGTCCTCTATGGTCTGCCCTTATCCTCCCAGCAAAACACACCCCATGAGAATCTCGGCAGCTTCTTACTCAGCTTCATTCAGTCCGCCCAAAGCATCCGCGAAAACAAAGACGAAATCATCCGTCAGCAGGCCGCCGATGTTCTGAACAACAACCTGCAGCAAGCCAAAAACCAACGCTCTAATGAAGAACACATTCGCTTTTGGGCTGAGCGCGGGATCAATGTTCAATAGCCGTCCTTATTGTGTTTGACGAGACAAATTCGGCATAGCAAACACTCATTTCTCCGTCGGCTCCACACTTCTTTTATCCACATACGTTCTGATTCTGATTTGTTCCTGACTCAAAGAAAAATCGAAAGCATATATCCCTTCAGAAACGAAGTATGCAGTCAGCGGCCCAACTGTCGTGATGAACAGTACGGAGAGAGGTACAGTGAGTTGCCAGATTGGAAACCAGGAGATTTTTGAAGGAAATGATCCTTGCCTCTGTAATGAAGGCAAGCCTATAGTACCTTTGAACCTTCTATCCTGTTGATTGCGTGTGTTAGCCTTTGTCGAAAGCGCTATAGCAAGTAATGTTAGTGGATTTAGCATCTTTGGCTCCCGGTGAAGGTTGCTTACAGCATCACATTAATTTCTCTGATGCGACTCCACCAGACCAATATAGGCCACATAGTAAAAGACCTTAAATGACCTTTTCTAAGACAATTCTGGACAGTTAGTCGTCCTAGCACTTCTTCCAACAGAGTTTTCTTTTATGTATTGATTGGTGATGAACCGAGCTCGTAAGCCTCGTAGTGTTAGTGCAACTGTTCAAGGACTTAGACTCCTTGAACGGGCTAAAGCTGAAAAAAGAGATGGAGAAGGTAGACCCTTAACTTATGAGTGCCTTGCGGACTTAGCAGGCGTTAGCGATAAGACAGTCAAACGATTCTTTAAAGGAGAAAATGTAGACAGAAGAACTGCGCTAGCAATTATCCAAGCTTTAGAAATATCTGAAGAAGGTGTGATATCTCAAAACGCAGTCTTAGTTTCAAAAACAATACAAGATATTGAAGATAAGCAGGATATAAAGCCAGAACGTGCTCATAAACTGATAGAAAATATAGAGGAAGAATTTAATAAGTTGAAGGCAACTGAGAATCCTAGCCTTCGAGCTATGGAGTGGCTAAAGGCAAATCGTTTTCTTTTATCTAAAGAAGCAGCCAAATCAGTAGTTAGCAGCAATGATATTGAAGAACTCAATCAATTTTCTGAAGAAATCAGAAAATATTTGCAGTTAGTTTATTACTGCTTGGAAATAGGAACGTGGGACTTTATGGATGAGGCGCTCAAGGATACTACCTTGCCTATAACAAGAACCCCACAAGTCTATGCTGATGCGCTAGTCTTCATCAAGGATCATAAGGTCAACAAGGAATTAACTTCCGAGGAATCGACGGAAGTCTTATTATGCCTTGATTATCTGATCAATACACTACCTATTAGATTCTGAAAAACATTCGGATGACTAGGAGCCATCCGAATAATACAGCACTTCCTTGACTGATGAGGTACATTGCTTTACCTGATTACAGGAGTTTAAGGCAATTTTTTGCACCTCACTGGCTTCAGAAATTCTGCGGGACATAAAGTATTCACCAACGCTCACGCTGAAGCATTTGAAGCTTAGATACGATCTGTGCTTTTTGCCCTTTTTTCAACTCCTGAATAAGGAAATTCAGAATAGGAGAAAATTCCGGAAATTCTTGGATTAGAATCCTTAAACGGTAAATAAACTGATCTTCTCGAAGCCTTGCCAATTTTATTGCCTCCACTACTTTTAATTCATAATGCGAAGTTAGCTTGGAAGAGAAAATAAAGTCCAGGATAGTTTGGGACAGATACCAAAGTGCTGCTAAGTGTCCCTTTCTGTCTGCAAGTTAAGTAGGAAGGCCGAATCAAATATAAGATAGTTAGGCTGCCAAGGTTGTTACAATGCCTGCCCCCTTACGAATTGTCCTAACGGGCGAAGAAGACCGTACCTTACGTGAACTGCGAATGGCCCAGACGGTGCCTTATCGGACGCGTGACCGAGCCCATATGCTGCTACTTAATGCTCAAGGATGGAATGTCCCGGCCATTGCTCAGATCTTTGATTGTCATGAACACACGGTCCGAGCAGCGCTCAAACGCTGGCAGGAAAAAGGGTTGGGCGGGTTATGGGAAGCCTCTGGGCGCGGGGCTAAACCCAAGTGGCAGCCTTCGGACCTGACGTATCTGACGACGTGTTTAGAGCAAGAATCCCGGACTTACAACAGTGTGCAATTAGCCCAGAAGCTGAAGCAAGACCGCTCAGTTGAGTTGAGCAGTGACCGTTTGCGGCGTCTGCTTAAAAAAAGGATATCGGTGGAAACGAACGCGGCACAGTCATCGCGGTAAACAAGACCCGGTCAAAAAAGCCCTGAAACAGGCGGATTTAGACACGCTGATGCTGGCGGCTCAGGCGGGGCATCTTGAGCTGAAGTACTTGGATGAAGCGGGGTTCTGCCTCTGGAGTCCCGTCAGCTACAGCTACA
>CAYQCG010000002.1:0-19017 GCA_964415925.1 uncultured Puniceicoccaceae bacterium
GAGCCACGCATCGCCCGGGAGCGGTGGAGCAGAGGACTATCCTGAACGACAATTTCTGCCGGGTGTTTGGATGGTTCAGGCGAGGGCGGACTTGAAAATGGGCTGGAGGTCGTCGGCCGAGGCGAGGATGTCCGCGCGTTCTTTGCGGGACAACGGCTTGAGCCGTGCGACCATATTTTCGGCGATCCGGTAGATGGTTTCATCACCGGGCGGGATCGCCGAAGTGACATCCTCGGAAAGCGTGAAGCGCAAGGCGGCTCTGGCTTTTTCAACATCATTGATCGGCCGGTACCAGCACTTCGGGCTAGTGGATGCTTTCTCTTCCTTCGACTCCCACGGCGTGTAAGCCAGGGCCTTGAGGGCGAGCCGGGCGACTCCTTTCTCTTTCGCCTTTGCTACCAGCCGGGGACCGAATTTTCCCTGGACGTAACAAACGTAGTAGACGGGGAAGAGAACCGAGTCCCACTCAAAGCGATCGAGCAGGTGTAGGGCTGTTTCCTCATTGTGGGAGCTGAAGCCGATATGGCGTATCTTCCCTTCGTCGCGGGCTTTAAGAATGGTTTCCATGACACCGCCCGAGCCGAAGGCCTCTTCGACATCCTCCATCTTGCTGATGTTGTGCAGCTGGTAGAGGTCGAAGTAGTCGGTTTGCATGACTCGCAGGGAATTTTCCAGCTCTTCGCGGGATCTGCCGGCATCACGCTTGCCGGTTTTCTCAGCGAGGAAAACCTTATCGCGGTGCGGTTTGAGTGCGGGGCCGAGGATACGCTCTGCCTCGCCGCGTCCATAAGTCGGGGCGACGTCGAAGTAGTTGATCCCACGGTCTACCGCACGTGCGACCTCGCGGTTGGCGGCACGCTGCTCCTGGCCCATGACGACAATACCGCCAAAGCCCAGGATGGAGAGTGAAATGTTTGCATTGTAAGGCCGATGGGGAACCGGAGCATCGTTGGCAACTTCGGCAAGAGCCTGCGACCAGTAGGATTCGGAGAGGACTGCACCGGCGGAGAGACCGGCGACATTTTTAAGGAAGCCACGTCTTTTCATGATTATTTATACTTCTTTACTAGGGTTAAAAAGTCTAATGTTGGAGGTTGTTGAATTGGATGATTGATCAATCGAATACAGTAATCATATGTATACTTTTTAATGCGTGATGCAAGTTGTTTTTTGATTTCCTTGTCTGATTGTTAATTTTTATTAACCTGTGTTGGGAATGAAGGACTTATCCATGCCGCAGACCAGGGCAGGAAAACAAGTTGAGATAAGATGATTGAGCAAACACGGACATCAAAGAATAAATTACACTAGTGAACCCATTCGACTCCATCAACGCTTATGGTGTATTAGTATGCAAAGCCTGACCCCTGTTTACTTCCTTTAATTTAATGCAATCACCCGCGCACAGCATTCAGCCATGGGTTGAGCCTGGGGACTCCATTCAGACAGGCTATGTCGAGTTTCGCGAGTCCCCAACGGGGTGCGGTATTTACTGCTTGTGGCTGTTGTCCGGACGGCCATGGAGCGAGACGTTTTACAAGGCGATCCCGGACGGATTGTCTGATCTAATCGTTGATTTTCGAACTGGGCGCTCGTGGTTGAGTGGATCACTGAGTGCTGCCATTGACATCCCTATACTTCCTCAATCGAAGTATGCAGGCGTAAGATTCAATCCTCTATTTCTCAGTGCTATAACAGGTATCGATGCGTTTGAATTCACTGACCGTATGCTGGAATTTACCCCGAAAGGAAAACTGGCTGAAGCAATTGATAGGGCTTGCGATTGTCGATTTGATAATCGCTCGCGAACATTATTGATTCGCACAATTCTTTCGATAGTTGAATCTAAGGGATACGACTTCAGATTACCGAAGCTCTGGAAGTGTTTCCTCGAAACGGAAAATACTATCAACGAGATAGCGCAGCTGGCTGGTCTTTGCCAAAGACAGTTACATCGCGTTTGCTGCCGAGATTTTGGTTCCTCACCGAAGCATATCCAACGTGTAATGCGATTGCAGAAAGCCATGGTTTCTCTCGCTCTAGCAGAGCAACAATTGGCTTCGATCGCGGCTGCTGCGGGTTACGCGGATCAGTCCCACATGAGCCGTGAGTTTAAGTCACTCACCGGGCATACTCCCAATTACTGGTTGCGTCGAAAAAATGTCCGTTTTGTTCAAGAATCTGCCGCTTTAAAGGTGTAAAATGGCTGCCTATGAAAATAAATAGCTTTTACCCTGTTCTTATTAGCCAAAACACGTCGTCGACGGCAGCCTTCTTTCAAGTGCATTTTGGTTTTGCCACGACGTTCGAATCAGACTGGTACGTGAGCCTTGTTCTCCCTGAGAATCTATCATGCCAGTTGGCTGTTCTTCTGGCAGGTCATTCGACGATTCCAGAAAATATGCCAGAGCCCACACATAATTTAATACTCAACTTTGAAGTCGAAGATGTGGATGATGTTCACAACAGGTTGATTGTAAGTTCCCGTCTTCCCGAATTACTTACATTAAGGGATGAGCCATGGGGACAACGGCATTTTATTACTCGAGATCCTATTGGCACCTTGATTGATGTCATTAAACCGATTCCACCAAATGAAGAGTATTTGGCACAGTACACCATTTCAGCAAATCCTTCATAAATAGCACATCACTCAGAGCCGCAGTGCAGCTATTCTCTGAAAAGTATGGCCCAGAACATGACTAAACCAGGAGAATATTTCGCATTAACGATATCACTTATAGGTTTATCTTACGCTGCCTATTATCCAGTATCTGACTTTGTTAAATATAATACGATTAGTGGCGATATGGTCGTCCTACCAATTGTGTCATTAATTATAGGGAGCATATATTATAGAATGAGATTCGGCAAATAGCATGGCACTAAAAAAATATCCTAAAGTAACGATCCAAGCTAAGAAAAACTACTTCTATCCCCATACCCACGATAGAGATTATGTTCTTTACAGATAAGATTGTACATCAGATGCAACCCCTTGCCCCAGGGGGGATTCTCCGGTCTGTTTGAAAGGGGGCGGACTTGTCCCTATGCAATCAGATCAACGGCCTACTCGGGCAGCTCAAAGATTTCAATATTACGGAACTGGCAGGGGTGGCTTTCGGCTTGGAGCGCGATGTGGCCTGAAACCATTGGTGTTCCATCGTCGAGTCGAGGATCCGTGTATTCCATAACGAGTTCGCCGTTAATGAAGTGCTGTATGGTTCCGTTGTTGACAACCGCTTCGGCCTGGACCCATTCCCCGAAAGGCCGCGAAGGGTATTCACTCTTAACGCTTTTCTCGATGATCTGGCCTTTGTGATCGGCCCGGGATCCGGGAGTAAAGAGGGAACCGGTGGTCCGTGTGTCCCCCAGGAACTGGAACTCGATTGAATCCGGGAAATTCTGTTTGAGACCGACCGTATCCGGCTGCTGGCACAACAGCATAATACCGCTATTCGCATAGGCCCACTTGGGTCCTCCGGGTGACTGCTCACCCTTGAAACGGTATTCGCACCGGAAGCTGAAGTTCCTGTAAGCGGTCTTTGTAAAGAGGTGTCCGAACAAGCCGTTGAATTTATCGAAGGCATCGTAAGAGACGGTGAGAAGACCCTGCTCAACACGAAAAATCCTGCCCGGATTCTCGCCCAACGGATGGCCGGCGACCTTGACCTCCCAACCGCTCAAGTCCTCGCCGTTAAAAAGCTCAACCCACTCACTGCCTCCCGTTTTCCCCGCATCGGCGGAAAGAGGCATGGCAACAAGCAAAAGTATGAATAGAGCAATACTATTAAAGGTGACCATTCTGCAAGCAGTGAATTTCCGTCCTTGTATTCATCTAGGCTGGATTTAAGGGGGGAAACGCTGGGCACGTCCGACGTCGTCCTCAGTCTTGGAGAAATTGGGGATCAGGGTCATTTTCATCCATTCGTGGGGGTATCCGTGATGGTGGGGTAGTTTATCCTTTAACTGCTCGAAGGCATCGTCCGGCATATCCCAATCCCCCGCCATGAGGGTTGCATCGAGCTGCTTGAGGGTACGCGCACCGGCAATCACCGAGCTGACCGCCTTTTCTTTGAGGAGCCAGGAGAGGGCGAGAGTCACCGGTGACTGGCCCAGCTCATTCGCCAAATCGCAAAGTGTGGTGACCAGCTCCATCGACCTGTCGTTGATGTAGCGGTCGATTAAGGCCTCCATGCTACTGAAACGGTCGCTTTTGGCGGCTTCCCCGGCATCACGGTATTTACCGGTGAGAAGACCCGCGGCGAGGGGGCTCCAACAGAGAATCCCCATACCCTGGTCAACACAGGCCGGGAGAATCTCGGTCTCGATATCGCGGCGAATCAGGTTGTAGAGGTATTGGCCGGCAACGAGCGGCTCGAAACCGCGCATGCGGGCATCGCCGTTGGCCTTCATGATCTGCCAGGCGTAGAAATTGGAGCACCCGGCGTAGCGGATCTTGCCGGCGGAAATGAGGTCGTCGAGGGCCCGCATGGACTCTTCGATCGGGGTATACGGATCCGGGCCGTGGAGCTGGTACAAGTCAATGCATTCGATGTCCATGCGCTTGAGCGAGGCTTCGCAGGCTTCCACGATGTGCTTGCGGGAAAGCCCACGGGCGTTAGGCGACTCGTTCATCGGAAACCAGCACTTCGAGGCGATGACCAGATTGGTCAGGTCCTTGCCCTTGACGGCCTTGCCGAGAATGACCTCCGACTCTCCGCCAGAATACATATCCGCGGTGTCGAGGAAGTTCCCCCCGGCATCGATGAATGCGTCAACGATGCGTTTGGATTCCTCCAGGTCACAACCCCAATCCTTGTTGCCAAAGGTCATTGTCCCCAGACAAATGCGTGAAACAGCCAAACCGGAATTTCCCAAATAGCGATACTTCATAACTCATCAATCACATGCCAGTAAGAGGCGATCAAACATAAAAATATTATATAATTGGGTCCAATGCACCTTTACAGGTAACTGCGCTCAGGAAGCCTGAACTCACCGCGACCCGGGCTGCCGAGGAGGAGGTTCGCGCCTTCGTCGTTTTCCACGCGTTCGCGACGGGCGTTCCATTTCAGGGTGCGCCCGAGGCGGTAACTCATGTTGGCGAGGATACACATTGTGGCGATGCGATGACCGGACTCCATGTCCATAATCGGCTGCTCACGGGATTGGATGCATTCCAGCCAGTTCTGCTGGTTGATCATATGTGTACGGACTCCCCGCTGGAGCTCGTGATCGATCCGGTTGGCCTTGGCGAACTCGATGACCTGCTCATCGGGGAAGACCCGGCCGTCTCCACCGCGAACGACTGTCTTGCCACGAGTGCCGTGGTAGACGGCACCAAATTCAAAGTCCCCTGCCGGGATACCTGGCTGGGCCCAGTGGATTGTCAATTCGGGATCCTCGAACTCGTAGGTGATTTCAAAATTTACCGGACAATCATACATGCCCTCCAGAGGCTGCTGTCCCTTTGCGGTGACACGGGAGGGCCCCGTACGATCCAGACCCATTATCCAGGAAACCAGATTGAATACATGGGGTCCGCGGTCGCGGATCTGCCCGCCGCCGATATCGAACATCCAGCGGAAATTCCGGTGGCAGTAATCCGGATTGTAGGCCCAAGGCTGCAGGGGTCCGAGCCACATATCCCAGTCCAAATGAGGCGGAGGAGCGGACGTCTTGGTGATATCCCCGCCGACGTGGTTATCGTTATGCCAGCATTCTATATGCGTAACCCGCCCGATACTACCCTTCTGGATGAACTGCCTCAAGGCATTGGCCGCCGGGTGGCAACGCCCCTGGGAGCCCACCTGGACCACACGGTTGTGCTGCTTCATGGCATCGACCATGGCCCGACCTTCTCCGATGAATTTACAGGCCGGTTTTTCCACGTAGACATCCTTGCCGGCCTCACAGGCGTGAATCGCCATCAACGCATGCCAGTGATCCGGCGCTGCAATCAAGACCGCATCGATATCCTTGCGGTCCAGTACCTGACGGTAGTCGGAATAGACCGGAACATCCCGGTTAACTTTTTGCGCGGTGGATTTGGCATGCTCTGCATCCACGTCACAAATCGCACCGATATGAGAGGTGATATCCTGTACGTGTTTACTCCCCATTCCACCGACTCCCAAATGGCCGGTTACAATGCGGGAGTTGGCGCCGGGCCTGCCGTTCGCACCGTAGACGCCGCTCGATAATATCATTGGCGCGGCTACCGCTGTGGTAGCGAGGAATTTTCTTCTGGAGTTTGACTGGGGGTTACGGGATTCAGGGGTGGATGGTTTGATGGGTATTGGGGGGTAGGTAGTGTGATTTTTAATTGGCCAGCATACTGAATTCGGGGTTAGCCTTTTCGGCAGCATAATGATCCAAACGATCCAGATGCGCACGCATAATATTGAGGATCATTTTATGAACCGGAAAGCTGGCCAGATTGTGATGTTCTTCAATATCGTTGTCCAGATCATAAAGCTCTTCGCCATCCGGCCAAAGTCCATAGCGCCAGCGATTGGTGCGGATCGCCTTGCCGAGGTTAGACCCACGTCTAACCACCGTGTATATCGCATCCTTTCCGGGCAGAGCCGGATCTTGAAGCATGGGAACCAGGCTTTTGCCCTGTAAATCATCCGGCGCTCTAATGCCGCAAAGTTCAGCCAGTGTGGGAAAGAGATCGACCAGTTCCACCAGACCGTGGCTACTGGAACCGTGGGTGGTCATCCCGGGAACCCGAATGATCATGGGGACCCTTGCGCAGATTTCAAAGAGTGTGACCTTGCCCCACATGAAGTGATCACCCAGATGGTAACCGTGGTCGGAGATGAGCACAACAATAGTGTCCTCCCAGTGCCCCGTCCTTTTCAGTGTATCCAGAACCAGATCAATCTGCGCATCGATGAAGGAAATACACGCATGATAGGCCTGCATGTATTCACGTCGCAAAGGCTCGTTCTCCACCTCGAAGACAAAGTCAAATCCCTCATAGCGCTTCGTCATGGCTGACCTTGGAGCCTGGTCCCAGAAATCTGCCGGAGGCGTAACAAAGACCAGATCTTCCTTGGGATTAAGAGTGAAATACTGGTCCGGAGCCAAAAATGGACCATGCGGCTTGTGAATACCACAGACCATAAAGAAAGGATCGTCGCCGTAAGCTTCATTTTCCAGCCACTCGACAATCTGGCGGGCGTTCTTGCCGTCCTTGTGCTGTTCGTCTTTCAGTCCGGTCGGCCCATATCCGGGCTTCTGGCCACGGGTCTGAGGAGCAATCGTGGGATAGAACTCTCTCCAGAGCTTTCGAGCTTCGCCTTCGGTGACGGGTCCATGCTCTGCTTCAAAAGCCTCGCGGATCGGCGTCACGATGGGCATCTCATCATTTTCAAACCGGCGATATTCATCCCAGGCCAGCTCTCCCGGATCCATGTTATTGTGGAAAACCTTGCCGACTGCGCCTGTCCAGTAACCGGCTTCCTTGAATGCCTGGGGCAATGAGACAGTACCCGTCCGGCTTTCTCGTATGTCGACCTGATTACTGACAATTCCGGTCGACTGAGGGTAAAGCCCGTGCAGGAAGGAACTACGGGACGGATTGCAAACGGGATACTGGCAGTAAGCCCGCTTGAAGGTCATGCCCGTATCCGCCAGCGTATCGAACGCCGGGGTTTTCATGTAAGGATAATCGGAAGTGGAAACGTGTGTATTCAGGTCGTCACAGATGATAAACATCACGTTGGGCCGGGAATCGGCCTGTAATGCAGTCACCGCGGACAGCCACGTAAAGCCCAGTGATAAAAGGAGAATTCTGGTTATTCTCATCAGCCCTGCCTTAAATGTTAACTTTTTTGCCGACACCACAACGCTTGCGCAGGTAAGCGATACTCCTTTCAAATTCATAACGTTGGTGTTTCTGGTCGAATACCCTTTGATCCTCACCGGGTGTGGGCTCCTCGAATGGGAGGGGATGCCCATGACGGAGCAGTTTCAGGAAATCGATCATGTCTTTGGCGTGCAGGTCGGGGAATCCTGCCATGAATTCTTCCGTCAAAAACGGTAGTGGTCGAGGAGAATTCGAGATGGTTTCGACGCAAATGGGCACACCGGGACTCGTTTTAGCGAGATGACCGACGTACTCTTTAACATCCATGAGGCCACTTCCTACAGCAGTCCACTGGAAGATTGCTCCATCCTCGACCGGCCAGACCATGTAATCGCGGATGCTAGTGCAGACGGTGTATTTTCCGACCATCTGCACCTGCTTCATGGGATCTTCCAGGGCCCAGACGGCATTACCCGGGTCTAGCATGAAACCGCAAACATCGGTGCCCACCGCCTCGATCAATTCAATCAACTCTTCTGAGCGTAAATCACCGGCATGGTTCTCAAATCCGAACTTGATACCGGCATCGAGGGCACGGTTACGGGCGGCCCTGAGAGCTTTTACGGATTCTTCAATTCGTGCCTTGATGCCACCATCCGTGTAGCGGTCATCGATATTGCCAATCCTCACATTGACGACCGGACAATCCAGTAGGGAGGCCACCCGAATGCCCTCCTTGATGAGCTGTGCAGGGGGGCCGAAGTTATCACGATAGCCCGGACTATTTTCACTGACACTGCCGATACCAAAGTAAATCCGCATGCCATGGGTCGCGGCCTTATTCTTCAGACCAGTAAGATAGGATTTCTCCAGGCTTTCAAACCGGTTTATCGTGTTGAAAAGAATGGTGTCCAGTTTTAAGCTGGCAGCATATTCGATCAACTGCTCAGTGTTCCAGCGCATTCCACGCATTGCATGGTCAACCAGCCCAAGAGGCATGGCAGACAAGTCATCTGACTGGGCGAACAGTGCATTGCCGGTTGCGAGACTGCCGGCGAAGCCTGCTGTCAGTTTCAGGAAGTCCCTGCGTCCAAAATTACGGGGTTCGTGTGATTGATATGTTTCCATGGGGCTAAATAATCGGTTCACTTTTATAGTCGTTTATAAATGAGTAATTGATTAATGCAAGACCAACAGGGACCAACACCCATTTTGCACAAATAATAATCTCAAAAAATCCATGCCACCAGTGCTTCAAAAGATCAGATTTCGCACTGTCAGGGAGTAGGAATATTACGGTTATTGCCTTCACCGGGATGTTGAAAAGAATACACCATTGATGCCGGCAATCCATCCATTTCATATCATGACCAAGCCGATCGGTCCGATCTGTAACCTTGATTGCCAGTATTGCTACTATCTTGAAAAAGAGGCCCTTTATACGGAAGGCAAGTGGCGCATGTCAGAAGATGTGTTGCGCAACTATATCAGGCAGTATATCGAAGCGCAGCCAACGGATAAGGTCAGCTTTGCCTGGCAAGGGGGTGAACCCACCCTGCTGGGTGTCGATTTCTTCAAGCAAGTGGTTGCTTTGCAGAAGGAATATACAAACGGGAAATTGATCGAAAACGCATTACAGACAAACGGCACGTTAATGGATTCCGAATGGGCACAATTCCTCAAAGAGAATGCATTCCTGGTTGGCGTGAGTATCGACGGCCCAAGGGAATTGCATGATCACTACCGTGTGGATAAGCTGGGACAGTCATCTTTTAGAGAAGTCATGCGAGGGATTGACGTATTGAAAAAGCACGAGGTGTGCTTCAACACCTTGACATGCCTGAACCGGGTTACGGCACAAAAACCAATAGAGATTTACCGGTTCCTGAAAGGCATCGGGAGCGAATTCATGCAGTTCATTCCTGTTGTGGAAAGGAAGCCAGACAAACAGGCAAGGGATTGGGGCTTGAAGCTGGCCGGTCCGGATGACCTGAGTGAAGCTGACGATAAAGATTTGCCGATTCAGAAATGGAGTGTTAGGCCAAAAGACTTTGGCATGTTTTACATGAAGGTATTTGATCGCTGGATACGTAAGGATGTGGGTAAAGTATATGTGCAACTGTTTGAAACGGCACTCGCCAAATGGCTGCAAATACCCGGGGGAATCTGTGTCCACGAAGAAACTTGCGGTAAAGCCCTTGCCCTCGAACACAATGGCGACCTCTATAGTTGTGATCATTTTGTTTATCCCGGTTATCGGCTGGGAAATTTAGCCCATACTCCCCTGTCTGTCTTAGCCGATAGTCCAAGGCAGAAAGTGTTTGGTAACGATAAAAGGGATAAGTTACCTCGTTACTGCAGGGAATGCGAGGTCCGCTTTGCCTGCAACGGAGGGTGTCCGAAAGAGCGCTTCATTCGACCCCCCGAAGGTGAGCCCGGCTTGAACTACTTATGCGCTGCCTACCGTGAATTCTTTAACCATATCACCCCGGTTATGCAGGGATTGGCAAGCCTGCTGCAAAACCGGCGGGAACCGGCCACAATCATGTCCATGATCAGGGACAAGGCTATACCAGGATATCGACCCGTAAAGGGGTAAGGAATAGATGCCGGCAATCGCCCTAAGTGAGTTTGTAGTGCCTGCACCCTTCGAGAACACCGCTGGTGGCGTCACTTGTTGACCTGTAGTAGCGGTAGCCAAGGTCCCTGTTATGGAGTTCTTCTCCAATTTTATCAGCCAGCACCGGTAGTGCGTTTGCCACTACAATGGCCCGAAAGCCACTCACCAGTGCAGCGTAGTCATTTCCCGAATCACCGGCATAGACGACTTCGTCGGGCTTAAAGTCGGCATGTGTGGACAACCACAGGAGAGCATAGGCTTTAGTAACGCCTTTCGGCAGGATATCCACGAGGCCAATGTGTTTGAAGGGGTCCACGCTCCCCATACAGGTATAGGGAAGGTCTAGCTCTGCCAGTCTTCCTTCGATCGTTTCGACAACCCCGTCCAGGCAGTCCTCTGAACATTCATAACTGATCTTGAATTCACGCTGGTGCTCCGGTATCTGGAGTGTGATTTCTTCCATTTCCGAAAAGGTATTTTCAATAGTATCTCGGGATACTTCACCGACAACTCCACGCAGGTGCTCCTGATAAGGCTTAAAAGGATTATAGGCCTTCTCCTGCAAATGGTAGACTGCAGAGCCCACATCACAAACGATCCAGTCTGGCTGGGGCAAGTCATACTGATAGATCGCATCCATGACCGATTCATAGTGCCGCCCGGTGGCGAAGATGAGTTTGTATTTTCCTGTCCCGAGCAGGTTCTTTAAGGTAAGAAGATCCTCACGATTCTGTTGATTGTCCGGCAACGGGATCAAAGTACCGTCGAGGTCAGACGCGAGAACAGATGGCGGAATATTATCGTCAGGTATAAAATTCTTCATGAGCGGCAAGGCACTATCAGGCTTTCGGAAGGCATCCCTGTCAATATCAGGACTACAAAGAAGGAGGATTCCGGAATTTATGATAAAAGAATATTACAGTAATCTATGGACATTATTAAAATCCTGGTTTGAATGAAATGATGACATCTAATGTCGTTATATTTGGGGAAGTGTTGTTTGATTGCTTTCCGGACTCTGTCCGCGTGCTGGGGGGCGCCCCCTTCAATGTCGCCTGGGCTTTGCAAGGTTTCGGCCAGAAGCCGTTATTCGTCAGCGCGGTTGGCAATGATGAAGATGGTCACGCGATCAGGCAAAAAATGGAAGAATGGCAAATCACTACGGAAGGCTTGCAGGTTCTTCCCGACCACAAGACTGGAGAGGTTATTGTTACAGTCAAAGACAACGAACCCAGTTATGAAATCTGCAGTCCACGTGCCTGGGATTTTATTACCGATGAAGGGCATACCGCGTCTGAAATCATCTATCATGGTTCACTCGCCTTGCGCAGCACCACGAACGCAATTTGTTTAAGTGAGTTAATCAAACGTTCTGAGGCTGTCCGCTTTTTTGATATTAACCTCAGGCCGCCTCATTTTGAACTGGAAACACTGAAGAAACAGATCGAAGGCGTGGAATGGCTCAAACTGAACATTCATGAGTTGGGAATGTTGCTTGAAACAGAAAGTATTACTTTCTCCGACTGCGAAAAGAAAGTCGATGCGCTTAGAAAATCGTTCTCCATAGAAAACGTAATACTCACCAGTGGAAGCGAAGGTGCCTTTTTATCTGGATCATACGGTCATTCGATTATTAAACCTGCTCCGGAAGTTGAAAACTTCACCGATACTGTTGGCGCAGGTGATGCATTTTCAGCAATGGCGATTGACGGTATCCTCCAAAATATACCTGCTGACCAGCTGCTGCAGCGGGCCAGTGATTTTGCCGGACAAGTATGCGGTATCAGAGGTGCAACCAGCAGGGAGCCGGAATTCTACACAAGGTTGAATTATGCCGAAGAATGATAAATTGCGAATTGCCCTGATCAGCCTTCACGGACTGATCAGGGGAGAAAACCTCGAATTAGGAAGGGATGAGGACACCGGTGGGCAGACCCGCTATGTCCTGGAACTTGCCAAAGCACTGTCAGAATCCCCAAGAATCAAACGGGTTGATTTGATTACCCGCCAGGTGGTTGATCCTCGCGTCTCAGAAGACTATTCTCGACTGGAAGAGCAAATTGCGAAAAACGCCTACATAGTCCGGATTCCATTTGGTCCCAAGCGTTATCTCGGAAAGACAAAACTGTGGCCTTATATGGATGTTTTCGTCGATCAATGCCTGAATTATTTCCAGCGCACGAACCGGGTACCGCATGTGATACACGGGCACTATGCGGATGCCGGTTACGGAGGAGCCCAGTTGTCACGATTGATGGGAGTCCCTTTTATTTTCACCGGACATTCGCTGGGCAGGATCAAGAAGGAACGCTTGCTTGAGTCAGGTTTGTCCTCAGAAAAAATTGAAGCACGCTACAATATCTCGACACGAATAGAAGCTGAAGAGCACGCGCTGGATACCTGCTCCCTCATCATTACCAGCACCCACCAGGAAGTCAAAGAGCAGTACGAGCGATACGAACAATACATTCCGGAGCGCATGGAAGTCATCCCTCCGGGCGTCGATTTAACCGCTTTTAAACCGCCATCGGAAGATGATCCAAAAACAGAACTGGACGAGAATATCCGTGGATTCCTCCATCAGCCGGACAAGCCCATGATCGTTGCGATGGCCCGTCCGGATGAACGGAAGAACATTGAGATGCTGGTGCGCGTCTATGGAGAATCCCCCGAACTACAAAGAAGGGCCAATCTGATCCTGATCCTGGGGTCGCGTGATGATATCCGCAATATGCCAAAAGGACAAAAGAATGTCCTGTTGAATGTGCTGACGTTGATCGATGTCTATGACTTATATGGTAAAGTGGCTTACCCGAAGTCACATAAGTCTGAAGAAGTCCCACTGCTCTACCGTTTAATTACAAAATCGGGCGGCGTCTTTATCAACCCTGCAATGACTGAACCCTTCGGGCTTACCTTGCTGGAGGCCGCAGCGAGTGGTTGTCCGATAGTTGCCACAAATAATGGCGGGCCCGGGGATATAATGGCCAACTGCAAGAACGGATTGCTGATCGATCCATTTAATTCACAGTCAATTGAAAAGGCCTTGATGCATACGCTGCTGGAACCTCAGCAGTGGAATGAGTGGTCGAAGAACGGACTGAGGAATGTGCACGAACACTACTCCTGGGAACGCCATGTCCAACGCTATTTGCGGGATATTGATGAAGTACTGGAGCATGCCGACGATACGCCGTATATCATTCGCGGCCGCAGAACTCGGCGCCTGCCGCAGATCGACAGGATCATTATAACGGATATTGATAATACATTGACCGGAGACGACAAGGCGATGGAGGAATTCTTCACCCTAATTTCCGAAGTCACGGAAAATATCGGGTTCGGTATTGCCACTGGCCGGCGTTATGAAGACGTCATCGAACTCATTGAAAACTACGGAATGCCAAGACCTGAGGTTTTGATGACCTCAGTCGGAACAGAAATTTATTATGGAAAGAATTTCACGAGTGACCGCAGTTGGTCCAAATACATAAACTTTCGCTGGGAACCGGAGAAAATCCGAGAATTGCTCGAGGAGATCGAAGGCATGTATATACAGGATGAAATCGAGCAATCTACTTTCAAGATTAGCTACAAGGTGGACTTTGAGGTTGCGCCCAATCTGAACGCCATTAAACGGATCCTGCGGGAACAGAAAATCCGAGCCAAAACAATCCTCTCACATAACATGTTCCTCGATATCATACCCGCACGCGCGGGAAGCGGCTTGTGTATCCGTCACATGGCCTACAAATGGAGCTTTCCCATGGAACATATCCTGGTCGCCGGGGATTCCGGAAACGATGAGGAAATGCTGGCCGGCAACACGCTGGGTGTTGTGGTCGGTAATTACAGCAGCGAACTCAGCAAATTGCGCAACTCCCCGCGTGTATATTTCGCTGAAGCCCACCATGCCGCGGGTATCATCGAAGGTATCCACCATTACAACTTCCTTGGAGACATAATCATACCCGCCGAACAGGGCAATAATGACGATGCCGGAGATTGATCTCGAATATGAAGCAAACAGATCCCTTAAACGCATCCGCCCAAAACTCTATCGAAGGATTAAGGATAAGCTGGATACCAGATTTGATGAGGACTACTTAAGGGAAACAATCGATGGCAGGCTTGATGCACACTGGTTTCGCTACTTCGAATTACTATACCGGATTTACGGAAAGCATTATGACTTTTTCTATTACCTCGAGTCCATTGCATTAACCGCGATCGACTGCTGGCTGGAACGGCCGGACGATCTTCTCGAACTCGATATCCGACGGGAGAATGATCCCGGCTGGTACTTGTCCGAAAGAATGTCCGGTGGAGCGCTCTATGTCGACTTATTCAGCGGCGACCTGCAGAAATTGCTGGAAAAAATTCCCTACCTGAAAGACCTGGGGCTGACTTATATACACCTGATGCCTCTTTTTGCCACTAGGGCCGGCAATGATGACGGTGGATATGCCATCAGTGATTATCGATCAGTCGACCCACAGTTGGGGACCATCGATGACTTGAGAAAACTCGCGGACTCGTTCCGTGATGCAGGGATATCACTGGTCCTGGATTTTGTCTTCAATCATACCGCAGACGAGCATGAATGGGCAATCCGCGCGCAGGAAGGAGAGCGCGAGTTTATTGATTACTACCATATCTATCCGGACCGTACCGTTCCGGATCTTTATGAAAAGCACCTTCGCGAAATCTTTCCATCCGTCAGGCGGGGCAACTTTACGTGGCACGAGAGTTTGAGAGGATGGATTTGGACAACCTTCAACAGTTTTCAGTGGGATTTGAGATATGAAAACCCTGAAGTCTTCAGGGCCATGGCCACTGAAATGCTATTCCTCGCCAATACCGGTGTCGAAATTCTGCGCCTCGATGCAGTTGCCTTTATCTGGAAGAAGAGGGGGACAAACTGCGAGAATCTCCCGGAAGCACATTTACTGATCCAGGCCTTTAATGTCCTCTGCCGGATTGCCGCACCCAGCCTGGTCTTCAAGTCGGAGGCCATTGTCCATCCGGACGAAGTAGAAAAATACATCGATCCTGAAGAATGCCAGCTCTCCTATAATCCAACCCTTATGGCGCTTCTATGGGAAAGTGCGGCAACCCGTGAAACCAAGATCCTAAAACAGTCTTTGAGCCACCGGCATACCCTCAAGCCGGGGACTGTCTGGGTCAATTACCTGCGCGGTCATGACGATATCGGATGGTCCTTTGATAATAACGACGCATGGGCTGTGGGGGTCAGTCCAGAACATCACAGGGACTTCCTTAACCGATTCTATACCGGGCGCTTTGTCGGTTCATTTGCTGCCGGTATCCCTTTTCAGCACAACGAGGACACCGGAGACATGAGAATCTGCGGAACGACTGCATCACTTGCCGGGCTGGAGCAAGCACTGGAGCAGAAAGATCCCCTGCTGTCTGAAATGGCCTTACTGCGCATGCGAATGCTTTATGGCATTATTTTCAGTATCGGCGGCATCCCGATTATCTTCATGGGTGAAGAACTGGCGATGCTCAATGATTACAGTTACATCGATCATCCGGATACGGCCGACGATAGCCGATGGGTTCACCGGACAAGAATGAAATGGGCGCTACTGAAAAACCTTAAAAATAAGGACCTTGTAAAGCACCGTCATTTCCATACGCTCCAGGGTATCATCCGGAAAAGAAAAGATATGCCGGCCCTGAGAGGCAATCATATGCGTTTACTGCCTATCTACAATCCCCATACGCTGGCATATTTAAGATGGCATGACGCTAATTCACTGGTCGTCCTGGCAAATTTTTCTGAACGTGTTCAGTCACTTGATCTCACCCCCTTGCGTGCGGAAGGCATGTCACACTTCTTTAAGGACATCTTCACCGAAAAGACGCTGTCAACCGCTGATCCACTCAATCTGAAACCCTTCGATCTCCTTTGGCTGATAGAGGACTGATTTTCTTCTCTCTCTCCATCATTCGCTGAGGGTGCCAATTGTCACTATACCTCCTATAGAATATATGATTATTGAGACCTTATCTAACATGGGACTAATAAATTTCCATATTCATCCTAATACTGCAAGGGACTAAAAAGTGAAGGGTTGAAAGGCTCGAATACCACCGTAAGAATACCTCGCAAAAATGACACCGGAAAAATTACATCTCGCACTGAATCATTTCGTGTTCCTGTTCCCTCTGGCAGCTTTGATACCACTGGTTATCGGCTTAATCATAAAATCCCGCGCGACCCTCATATCCGGCATATGCATAGCGTTGGTCGGCGGCCTGTTGACCGGGCTTGTAATGGGCACCGGCGAAGATGCCTACAAGCGCTACGAAGAGGGTCCCGTTGCCGCATTCCTTGATTCTGGTGCTGAGTCTGCCCTCGAGCATCATGAGGAAATGGCCCATAACTGGGCAAAGGTCATGTATGCCCTTGCTGCCGTTTCAATTGGCGCTTTAATTTCCGCCTTCGTGAAGCCCAAATGGCTCTACAAGACCGGAATGCTGGTCATTCTCCTCTCTGTTGCTTCCATTTTCGCAGGTGTCTACATTGCTGATTCAGGTGGTAAAATCCGTCGACCCGACTTTCGGGAAAACAGTCCATCTAATACACAAAATACTGACTCGGATCATCACAATAACGAACATGAGTAAAAACAATCTGCCCCAACCTGAAGAAATGACAACTTCAGAACGCCCAATTCCCCAGGAAGCCTTCGACTGGTATGACGAGTATGCCCATGGGTTGATAGACCGGCGTACCTTCCTCGAGCGTTTATCCACGCTTACCGCTGCAGGCTTTACCATGAGTGCCCTGCTAACGGCTCTCACACCCAACTACAGTCTGGCGGAGCAGGTCTCCTTCAATGATGAAACTATCCTCCCGAAGTATGGGACATTTCCTTCACCTGAGGGTCATGGAGAAGGCCGTGGATACCTGGTCATCCCCCGAAATTTGACGGGCAAAGCACCAACCGTCCTGGTTGTTCATGAAAATCGCGGACTCAATCCCTACATCAAGGATGTAGCCCGCCGTCTGGCTAAAGCAGGTTTTATAGCATTTGCGCCCGACGCCCTGCATCCGCTGGGTGGTTATCCCGGCAATGACGATGAGGGCAGAGCGATGCAGCGCTCATTGGACCGGAATAAAATTGAGAATGATTTTATCGCTGCGGCGAAATTCATCAAGGCCCATGAATCCGGCAATGGTAAACTCGGCGCCGTAGGGTTCTGTTTTGGCGGCTACATTGTTAATATGCTGGCTGCTGCCATTCCCGATACGTTAAATGCGGGTGTTCCTTTTTACGGAACCCCTGCTTCGGAAGAAATCCGGCATAACATCAAAGCACCCCTCTTAATCCAGTTGGCTGAACTCGATCAACGTGTCAACGCGTCCTGGCCTGATTACGAGAAGGATCTTAAGCGATACGATGTCGAATACATCATGTATATGTATCCTGGCGTAAACCATGGTTTCCATAATGATTCCACCGGACGCTACAACCAGGAGGCCGCAGAGCTGGCCTGGAAACGCACTATAGAGTTCTTCAGGAATAAACTCAGCTAACGAATTGGATAGCAAAGCTGGATCTGGTCTTCCGCTTTTCCTCAATACTCAGGCAATGCAGGACCTCCATGAGTAGTTAAAAAGCAGGTTCCATTCGGCTTCCTGGATCGCTTCTGCCAGTTGTCGTTTTGGTTCCTCCCTCGGTAAATGGACAACCGCGGAGATAAAGTCGATGAAGGCATAGGGGTCCCAGGTATTCCCCTTGATCCACGCAGGTGCCGAGTCAGCGAACCGGTCACCTTTTGACAATGCTTGTGCGGTTTCCAGCAAGTCAGGATAAATTTCATGTTCGCCAACACTGTGAAACCAGTATTTGGCATTACCGTAATCCGGCTCACGGCGATGCATGATACCATGCCAGAAGCTTCCGGTCGGCGTGTGGATTCCCTGACTGATCTGATGGGATTCTTCCAGGAAATTAAAACGCAGCCAAAGACCCGAGCGACAGGAAGAGAGCATTTCTCCGGAAGTTAAATTTTCTTCGCCCGTGATATCTTCCTCCATCAACCCGGACAACCTTGGCTTGTGCTCTTGTAGCGGTTTCCCGGGACCCAGTTCCGGGATAACCTCAATTCCCAGCAACTCACTGACTGCTGCGGGATAGTTTCGATATGAGAAATCCATCCGTTAGATAAAAGATCCGACAGCTGATGTTGTCGATGCAAACTGGTAAGTGTTTCTCTCTGTCAGTGGATTCAGGAAACTGCACGCTTCCTCAGCCAGAGGATGATGGCAGTTAGGGACACAATCCCGAAGAGGAGCAAATCAACCCTGAGGACACCCAGATGATCGGGAATCAAACCCAGGAGCGAACTGAGAAAAAGAAGTTCCACCAATAGCGTAGTGACAAGTAATGCTGCTCCCGGTGATTCTTTACTGAATAGCGCAGAAAGAATCATTGGTCCCATCAGGGCAGTTCCCATAAAACTGACTCGCGCCAGCAGCACTAGTTGATCACCACTGAGGATTGAAAAAATCAATGCACAAGTACCAACACCAGTTATAAAC
>CAYQCG010000003.1:0-17101 GCA_964415925.1 uncultured Puniceicoccaceae bacterium
CCCTGGGATTATTCTGTGAATCAGGGATGGATTTATCCTTCCGGTGACGATCCTGACAGTGTCTGGTATTATATGCATTCAGGGGACATCGGTTGGGTATGGACCACACAGGACCTCTTCCCCCGCGTCTACAGTCATTCTGCTGAAAGCTGGTTGAAACTGAGTATGGAGGCCGGCCGCAGCTTTCAGGTTTATAATTACAATACCGGGGAATGGACACCCCACACCTTTTAGCCTCCGGATTTGATGATGAAACCTATGTCTTATATACGATGGTTTACCCGCCTTAGCGCTCCTTTCCTCCTGGTGTCTGGACTCGGCGGCCAGGAGCAGGCGGTTCAGCTTTCCATTGAGGAGGCATCCATCACTCTTTCGGAGCAGGAATCTACCATAATTACCCTTATTCTGGATAAAGGGTCATTTCTTGATTTCGAAGTTGGCTTCACCATTGAGCCAATTGGCTCTGCCACTGAAGCAGAAGACTTCTTTCTCGGTACGGATGAAGAAGATCCAGTCACCAGCCCAATCACTTTTCCAGCAGGTCAGCGTGAATTTATCATTCCTGTCACCATCGTTAATGATGCGCTCGTCGACCCCGGTGAAGGCTTTATCTTCCGTATCGATCCGGCAGAAACCACTGTTGTTGAAGTGCCCGATCCCGATAATCCTCCTTCAGTTACCATTAATATTGAAGACAACGATCTCATTCAGGTCGGTTTTGAAAGATCCAGTGCGACCTTCACCGAAGGGGAAGATTCTAACATTTCGGTCCGTATCGAAACCACCTCCGTTGCGGGCTCGGCGATTCTTGTGCCCTACACCGTGAATCTTGGAACTGCTACGGAAAGTGATTTAAACATTCCGGACACAACGGAGTTTTCGATCACTGCCGGTAGGGTGAATTCAGATCTTTTCTTAACCATAGAGAACGATCTCATTCCGGAAGACACCAAAACTCTCAGTTTAACTCTCGGTACTCCAATTTTGCAGGACGAGGGCGAGACGCCCCTCCTGCTCCTTGATGGTGCGGAAACGATACAGATTACCCTGGAGGACGACGATCCCTTCTCCATCTCAATTGCCGGTGATCAGGATGACCCGGAAAACTTTAACCGCACTATCAGCGAAAACAACTTAGGCACCAATCTTCAGACAATCCGTCTGGAAGTCACCAGTGAGCCGGGCGTGGAAGTAAGCATCCCCTACACCATTACAAATGCCACTGCGACGAATTTTACCGATGACGAAGATAACGCGGATTTCGCCTTGAGTGTCGAAAGCCCCCTAATCATCAATCAAAACAGTTCTAATACCCAAATAACCGTTCAGGTTAACAACGATCAAATTGTGGAGGATGACGAGGTCTTTACTATAGAATTCGGAACCCCCTTCTATGAGGACGATGATGGAAACACCGTAAATCTCGATCCCCTCGATGGTATCAATGCCATCGATTTCACCATTGAAGATAATGATCCGGTCCTTATGAACTTCGGGCAGCGCTTTTCACAGGATGACCGCTCGGATATCGAAGATGACGACAGGGTCGACCTTATTGCCATCGGCTCAGCCATTGTGGAAGAAAGAGATCGCTTTGTCATCATCCCTGTCTTTCTTTCTGACCGGATCAACGGTGTGGCTACATTTACTCTCGAACTCGATGTGGATGCCACGACCGCTACCATTTTCGATCCGGACATTCCTCAGGATGAGCAGGAATGGGATTTCAGGTTTACCGGTAATGTTGATATCAACGGAACCAGTCGAACCAGTGACCAACTCACCATTTCTCCTTTCGCGCAAACCAGTCGCTTCAATATCGTCCTCGAATTCAATGATGACGAGGAATCCATTCAGGAACTTGGTGGGCCCAGACCTGAAGATGCCGAAGAGGATGAGGTTGTCGTTCTCCGTATCAGTGAAGTAAATACGGACTCCAGCGGAGTCCAGTTGGGTGAGTTTCCTGAATTCACCCTTACCATCCGGGATATGCCGGATATCGATATTACGTCCCAGTTTAGCAACTTTAACCTCACCGCTATCGATAGCGCACCCAATTTTACAACCGGTCTCTACTCCGCCAATATGCAGGCCGACTACACCGGAAACATCAATCTGGCCGATTTCCCCGGATACCGCTCACTTAAGCTCCTGTTCAATAACGTAAGATATGATGTTGAGAATCCGGATGCTCCGGATAACGACACCTTACTTACTGAGCCTGAGACAGTCGCAACCGATGAGCCATTCGACTTTATCGTCAGGGAACCGCAGCGTTTGCGGTATTATTCAGGAGTGGATCGATTTACCCTGTCTGAAGGCATTCCTTTCGATGACACTGTCGAGTCTACGGACATCTTTACCACCGAAAACGCCGATATCCTCTTTGACGCCCGTTTCCTGCTCACCCCCCTCAGTATCCCGCCCCTTAACCCGGAATTCGAGGACCTCAGGGATACTGAGCAGCCGGCCATCGGTTATCCGTTCCAGACCTTGGATGATTTCGATTACACCCTTGAATTCACCCACGGTGGCCAGTCTGGCCTGAATACCGAAAGACTTAATCCGGAAGTTGAGGACGGTATACGCCTCTTGCTCTCACGTAGTGGTGATCAAATCCCTCTTCAGCCCGCGAACACCGGGACGAATATTCCTATCCTCGATGTCATCGAACAAACCGATGGTTCGATCATGCTGGTAATTGATTCCAGCGCTCCGAATGCCCAGCGGATTCAGATTGAATACTGGGACGGGGTAGGGGAATGGAAGGTAGCTCAGCCCGATGATGTCAACACCTCCGGTTCCCGTTTTTGGTGGATTGACAATGGCCCCCCGAAAACCGATCCTCACCCCAGTGAAGTGAATATGCGCCTTTACCGTGTCCGTCCACAATAAATACCTATGTCAAATAGCATAAAATATTTTTCCCTCCTCCTGGTTTTAACTTTGGGTTCATTCGGCCGGTTGCATGCCCAGGACTTGAGCGGAGAACGCTATTGGGTTTCCGGTCGTATTATGACCGGCATCGACATCGTTTTCGATAACGTTGGAACACTCCCGGCCGATACGAGCGAGGGCATCGAGTTCTTCTATAATAATGGATTCGTCGATATTCCCGAGACCGGCGATGCCTTTACTTCGGATTTTCAATTCGATTTTGAGAATGCCAATGTGGACGATCAGGGTTTTGTCACTTCCTTTACCATGGAGCGCTTTAATTCCGTCAGCCAGGGCACACAGATCGATGCCAGTATCGGTCGTCTGGGTGGCTGGGAAGGGGGTTATTCTATCCCCATTTGGCGTATCACGCCTCGCATTACCCTGCGCGCTGAAGGCGGTATGAGTATCGTCGGGATCGATACGGATGGAGCACAGACTATCGAGGCCACCTTTTTCCGCCAAACCGCAGAAGTCGATGTTCCCGACGGTGTCATCGAAGCACAGGACAGCGGCACATTTACCAGCGGAGGTGAAGATGGCCCGGTTATCGATCTTCAGAATGGCGGTATTGTGGAAGGTCCCAAGCAGCAGGTGACACAGTTCGTCGATGGTGAACTCATTACCGTTCCGGCTGAAATAGACCTCACTTTTGACGTCAACGGCATCACCGCCTACATGACTGCTGGTGCTCACCTCGAATGGTACATTACACGTAATATACTACTCGACCTTCGGAGTGGTTTTTCCGGGACATTTTTCTCCACCGACCTTCTGGTGGGTCAAACCATCCGAAACGCAACTTTGGGTCAGCCCATTTTCCTTCCCGAGCGCCAGGATGTTCAGGAATGGCTCCCCGGATACTATGTTGATTTTGGTGTTACCTACACGCTCAATCGGCAAGTCAGCGCTTTTGCATCTTATCGTATTAGCAAATCCAAGGACGTAGGCCGCGTCTTCTTCAACAACTTCAGCAGTAAAGTCAGCGCTTCCACGACCAAGTCCGTCCGCGCCGGCATGAATTTTACTTACTGACTATAGTCAGAGATGTCGTCCGTGCCGGATGATATCTATAATCAGCCACAGGCCTAATACCGCGCTCATCACATATCCGATTAGCCCCAGTGCTGGATATCCGAACAGTAGGGGCGCCAGCCCCGTCGTAATGATCAGGGATGAGCCGATCACCAATGCCCCGATAATTACCGCCAAAACCAGACGGTTAAATGAACTGCTGACCGTTTCGCTGAATTGATTCAGTCCATCATGCCGGAGGGTGATTTCTATATCCTCCGCGTTGATGCGGCGAATCAGCCCCTGTAGCTCATGCGGTAATGTGCTGAGGATGCCCGCAAGCTCACGGATCGAGCGCCAGGACTGCTCAAGTATATGCTTCGGATTGTTTTGTTGCCAGGTGAGTTTCCTGAAGTATGGTTCCGCCACGCTTTTTAAGGCAAATTGTGCATCCAGTGCCCTGCCTGTTTGGTCAATTGCCAGCATGGCTTTCGCCAGCAATGCATAATCGCGCGCAAGACTGATTCCGTTACGGCCAAATGTGTATAACAGGTCCAACAGGCAACGACCCAGGTCGGCCACTTCAAGCTCGTTCGGATAGCGCGACATAACCTGCGTAACAGCCAGCTCCAGTTCCTGCTGGTCCAGCATGTGCCCGTCTTCATTGATTGCCTGTGCGACCCTCACTATCGCTTCAGCGTTGCGTTCCAGCACCGCACTGAACAGGTCTGCCATCCGGTAGCGCATCCGCCTCGTTAGATGCCCAGACAACCCCCAGTCAATCAGGCACAAACGCTTATCCGGTGTGATCAGGACATTTCCCGAGTGCGGATCTGCATGGAAAAACCCGTTGATCAGGATTTGGTGAAATACTGACCGGCCGCCATACTCCGCTAATGTCCGTGATTCTTCAATGGACAGGTTTGCCTCCTGCGGTGACACGCCCTCGATAAATTCCGTAACCAATACCCTGCGGCTGGAATAACTCGGGATTACCTTCGGAGCGAATACATACTCTTCGTGCGGATTATTGTTCTGGAAGATCTGCGCGTAACGCGCTTCTTGCGTGAAATCCAGCTCTTCACGGATTGCTCTGCGCAAGCTCTGGATCAAATCAGGCAGGTTGTATGGCTTCAGGTCGGAGATTCTTTCATGGATCTCACGCGCCAGCCATCCAAGTATTTCCAGGTCAGCCTGTACCCGGCGTTCTATATCGGGGCGCTGTACTTTCAATGCCACCTTCTCCTGCTTGCTCTTCAGCACAGCGAAATGGACTTGCGCAATTGATCCGCTCCCCAATGGGATTTCCTCTATGTTTTCAAAATATGACTCAAAGGAGGGGCCTAACTCCGCTTCCAGCGTTTTACGCACATTTTCAAAGGGCTCCGGCTTTACCTTGTCCCTCAGCTTCTCCAGTTCCTGTATCAGTGGACGGGGCAGGAGATCTGCGCGGGTCGAGATGTTTTGGCCCATCTTGACGAACGTTGGTCCCAGATCTTCGCAGGCCAGTCGTATCCTTTCCCAAGCGCTCCGTTCCAGTTGCTCCCTGGTTACAAGCTTACTGATCCAGCTGGCAGGTATGTCCAGCTGCTTCAGCAGGCCGCTGAACCCATAGCGCACCAATACTGCCAGGATCTCCCGGGCACGTACGACATCGCGAATGATACTGAAAGGCTTCAAGCGATGGTCCGCGGATTATTCGGGGTCAGAATCTTCTTCCGTATCTGCCTGCAGCTTCGATACCGCTGCTTCCAGTAATGCCACACGTGTGCTCAACGCTTCGAACTCTGTCTGTGTAGCGAAATTTGCACGGTGCATGAAATCCTCGAATACCTTGCGCAGGTTTTCAGAGGTCTCTTCAAATTCCTTTTTTCCTGATGCTGTTATTCTCTCTGCCATGGCTTCTGCCTCCTCCGCGTTGAGCTTTCCCTTCTGGACATACTCATCGAGTACTTCCTCGACTTTTTCCTTGGTCACGACGGTCGCGCCAACGGCCGCCAGCACTGTTTTCTTAAAGAGATCTATCATAGGATTTTAAGGTTAGATTTTCTCCATTATACTGCCAATGGAATTCTTTTAAAAGGATTCCTTTGATTTTTCGAAATCCCTCAATTCTTCTGCCTGGGGTAAGCTGGGAAATTGTTCCACGGGAGAGGATTCTTCTATCCCCTTCCCGCTGTCGGCCCCCAGTTCAGCCATCTTTCGGGCTGTCACCAGCAGCCTCGATTCCAGTGAACCACGCGTTGTGTTGTAGGCTTTCACTGCACTTTCAAGGGACTTCCCGAGCTTCGTAAAATGCCCGCCTACAACGCCAATTCGGTCATGCAGGTCTTTCCCCATTAATGATATTTGCCTTGCGTTCTCTGCCAGTTTCTCCTGCTGCCAGCCGTAAGCGACCGCCTTTAGCAGGGCGATTAACGTCGTTGGCGACGCCAGTATGATGTTCGCCCGGCTGGAATCTTCGATCAGGCGCCTGTCATGCTCCAGGGCTGCGCTGTAGAAAGCTTCTCCGGGAACAAAAAGGACAATAAACTCCGGGCTGTCTTTAAATTGCTTCTGGTAGGCTTTGGAAGACAGCTTTTGCATTTGCGTGCGCACTTGTCCCGCATGCTGCTTCAATAATCGTTCACGCTCTTTTTCCTCGTCCGCATCAATCGCTGAAAGATACGCATCCAGTGAGGTCTTCGCGTCGACGACCACGTCTTTCCCGCCGGGCAAATGGATTACCATGTCCGGTTGTAACCGGCCCTCCTCCCCTTGCGTACTCACCTGTTCGTGGAAATGGCAATATTCTACCATTCCCGCAAATTCTACTACCTGTCTTAACGCCTGCTCGCCCCAGTTACCCCTCGCTTTCGGTGAACGCAGTGCTTGCACCAGGTTGCGTGTTTCTCCCTGTAGCTTCTCATGGGTTTGCTTCAGGCTGCTCAATTGCTCCTTGAGTGTGCTGTAGGCCCCTTCCCTTGTCTTCTCAAGCGCACGGACATGTTCGTCGAAATGGGTAAGTCTTTCTTTGATCGGATCCACCAGTGACTTGATGGATTCCCTTCGCTTATCCAGTTCCTGCTGTGCAGTCGTTTGCTCACTCTTGAATGTTTCTTTGGCGAGCTGGAGAAACTGTTCGTTGCTGTCTTTTAATACCTGGGCGGATAAAGCCCGAAAAGTATCCTCCCACTGTTTCTTCAGATCCTTGATCTCTTGCAGACGCACCTCAGTCGTTTTGCGCTCGCTTTCCAGTGTTATTTCCAGGCTGTTCTTGGCTAGTCGTAATTCAGATATTTCTTTGAGCAGCTTACGTAGATATGCGTACAAGATGCCAGCACCCATTAAGAAGCCGATTATGAATCCGAGAATTCCCGTCAGTATTTCCATGTCTGTAATGGTAATTTAGCACATTACCCTGACCGCTGCATAGACTGAATTTCGTTTGCCATTCAGCATTTTAATGACAGCATCTATATGAACCCGATTTCACTATGAAAAAGCTTCTCACTATACTGGTAGTTCTTGCAGTAATCGTCATCGGCGGCGGTTTGCTCTTCATGTCATTTGCCCTCAATTCAGTGGTTAAAACCGCGGTGGAGGAAATTGCCCCCGGCATCACAGGTACATCCGTTACTCTCGAATCGGTTGATATTTCCCCTTTCAACGGAAAAGGCACAATTACCGGCCTCGTAATTGGCCCTCTGGAGGGCTTTAAGCCTGAGAGAACTTTGGCTGTGGGTAGTGCGGAAATGGATGTTGATATCTGGTCCGTTCTGGGTGACCACATCATTATCGAATTGATTGATGTTAAAGATCCTTACGTCGGCTTTGAACAAAAGATTTCCGGTGGAAGTAATATCGATGCGCTCTTGAAGAATATTCAGGGTGACGCACCGGCTGAGGAACCGCCTCCGGAAACTGAACCGGCCGCCATGCCGCGTATCGAAATCAAGCAATTCATCTTTGAAAGAGGTACCGTGGAAATGTTCTCCGTTGCCGGTGGTATTAAAGTCCCCCTCCCCTCGCTGACACTCGAGAACCTTGGTACCGATGAAGGAGGCTTACCTCCTGATCAAATGGCTGGTGAAGTCATGGGTGCTGTCGCAGGTAGCGTCTTCAAGAGTGTTGGCTCCGTTGGTAGCAACGTTCTCGACGCTGGCGGTGAAGGTGTTAAGAAAGTTGGCGAAGGGTTAAAAGGTGCAGGCGACAAAATCAAGAGTCTCTTCGGTGGCAACTAAAACAGCTTCTGCGTTTCCAGGCACTCCTTAATCCCTGCTGAAGCATTCAATAGGGCTTTGACACGCCTTCTGGCTCCGCCGCTCAGCACTGCTGCCGGCTCTTCATAACGGATCATGTTGTCTTCCAGCTTGAGGCTGCCGCTTGCTCCGCGCTTGTCCCATGCCTCCAGCACATCATCCCTTACTTCATCGCTCAAAGCGCTCTTGGCGAATGCCTTGTGACGCGATTTCACCAGCATCTCCGTATCGAATTGCAGGTCTCCGGTTATAACCACAGGCATCCCCAGTTTTCTGCCGATTGCTCCGACACCTTTGGATGATGCGACATGTAACGTAAATTCATGTGGATTCTTTACTGGCATACTGATTTTCAACATAGGTCCGCTAAAAATTCCGAAGCGTTCATTAAAGTGGCTGACCAATACCGCATGGCTTTTGTATTCCCCGTCAATACTGCCCAGTGATGACGCCAGGTTACCTCGTTCTCCGGGTTTCCATTCCAGCTCCAGCTCCCTCGCTAGTTTGCGCATTTGTCGGCGACCCCACCAGCGCAATCCCACACGCCATATAATCCAAAGCAGGATTATGAACAGAAGAAATACCAGCAGGAATCTTAACTCTTCACTCACTCCCGATAGTATTGAGACCATCAAGGCCATACTGCAAGAACGCAAAAGTTATGACATTTCCTGTTCATTTTACAAGTTCCGGCCGTATGCATGGATCCTGCGACTTATACAAATGCAACACCATAGCCGTCATTCTATTTGAGAAATAGACTTTTGCGTATATGGTCATTCTTCGGCTGGAATTTCTCACATTGATCCATGGAACCTCTATTACGCGTTACGAATCTTTCCGTCCGCTATGATCAACGGACAATTCTCGACGGCCTCGATCTGGAGTTGTCGGAGTCCCAGACCGTCGCGCTTCAGGGGCCCAGCGGTAGCGGCAAATCCTCTCTCTTTAATTGCATCGCTGCGATTCAGGTTCCCGACAATGGCGAAATATTTCTCGAGAATAAAGCATACTCCAGTATGTCCGATCGCGACAGGACGCTCCTGCGCCGCCGGCAGATCGCTTCCATCTTTCAGTTCTTCCATTTGCTTCCCACCATGACTGCCAGTGAGAATATTGCTTTTGCCGCCCATGTCGCAGGATTGGATAAAAGCACCATCAGGCACTCTGTGGACCAGTTGCTCGAAGAGGTTAAACTCAAACACCGCAAGGACGCCTTGCCTTCTGAGTTGAGTGGGGGAGAACAACAAAGGGTCGCCATCGCTCGTGCCCTCATCAATAAGCCACGGATCATTCTTGCGGATGAACCTACCGGTAATCTCGATCAAAAAACCAGTGCGGTCATCATTGATCTGTTGCTCGATGAGTGTACCAGACATGGCATTACACTTTTATTGGCCACCCACGATCAGTCCGTTGCTGCCGCCTGCCAGCGTCAAATTTATCTCTCCGATGGCAGGTTGCTCCAGCAAGTATAAATACAATGAATACCTTCCGACTGGTCTGGACTTGCCTGAGGCTTGTCTCCCTCAGAATCGCTCTTCGCGACTGGTTGCAATACAGTGCTTTGCTCGGAACCATGGCCATCGCCCTTGCGGGTTACCTTTCGATTGAGATTGCCACTCGCTCCGCCGTAAACCGCTTTCAGGCGGTTGAACAATTGACGCCACAACAGGGGGACTGGGTTGTTCGCGGCAAGTCAGGTTTTATCGGTCTGGAGACAATCAGCCGGATACGCCGGCATTTGGATAATGAACCGGTATTTATGATTCCTGTACTCGAGCAGAACGTCCTGGTTCAAGCAAATGGAGGTCAGGTCAGGAACGCTACACTACTGGTCAGTGACTTGTACGCCTTGAACAATTTCAGCCCGGATACTCCACGGCTGGCAGGTTCAGGTGATTTTAACTTTTACGCGGTATACACCTCGAATGAGTATCTTGAGACGCTGGACGCCGTCAGCGGAGATACGATTCAAATCCAGGTCGAAGATACATTTACAGGCATTCCAGTAAATGGCTTACCAGCCATTCTGGGTTGGCCGGCCCGGACTCTCCTCCTTGACTATCCTGCCTTTCAGCAGCTTTCTTCTGAATTCCGTGGTTTTGACCGAATCGAGTTGTTTGTCGAGCAAGGTCCGCTCAGGGATCAGCGAGTAGCGCACATTGGCGCATTGCTCATGTCACTGGACAATGATTCCGTCATGGTCGAAAGCGGGGAGGACAATCGCGCAGAGGGTGCCAGACTAACCCAGTCTTTCCGCTACAATCTGAAATTGCTGACCTTCATCGCACTACTCGCTGCCGCTTATCTGCTTATGCAGGTCATGGACACCACGGTAACACGCCGTCGCAGGGAAATATCCATCTTACGCAGTCTTGGGCTTTCCCGTCGGTGGATTGAAAATTTCTGGATTCTGGAGTCGTTCATCCTTGGCCTCCTTGGCTCGACTTTTGGAATTCTCCTCAGTGTGCTGTTTTCACGATATGCCTATTTACTCGTCGACCGGACAGTCAGCGGACTCTATCGTGCCCCCGGTCAAAGTGTATTCAATATTGGAATACAGGATGTTGCGACGGGTTATTTTATCGGAATGATCATCAGTCTGGGCGCTGGTTGGTGGGCAGCCCGGCATGCCGCCCAGACTCCCCCGGCCCAGATTCTTGCCCGTGGGGATTGGTCAAAAGCGGGCAGGCTGAATAGTCACTACGGCATCGTCTTCTCTATCCTGCTGTTGGGAGGGTGTGTGTTGTTCCTTCCCACTATCCCCCTAAGTGGAGGATCACGCTTCCCGCTCGGTGGCATCCTTGCCGCCTTGTTCTGGATGGCTGGTGGTGGTGGCTTGGCCGCAAACCTGGTCCGCTCTGTTTGCCGCTTCCTGAAAAGGCGGACTTCCTCGCCTCCCCTCGAGTTCGCCCTTTCACGCTTGGCCGCAGGCAGCAGCAGGTATAGTTTGGCTACAGCCGGTTTATTTGTCGCAACAGCCATGGCGGCCTCTGTCCTGGTTCTTGTCAGTAGTCTCGACCAGGTCTTGCGCGTGTGGATGAACCAGCGCTTGCAAGCGGATTTCTATGTCATCAGCGATGTCAACCAGGAGTCAGGCTTGGTCAACGCCATACAGGAAGAGACTTGGCAGGAGATCATTAATTTACCTCAAGTCGAAGCTGCCGAGATCCGGCAGGGCTTTGCGATTTATCTTGAGAGCATACCTACTTTTGTCGGCGGAACGGAAACACAGTTGGCTCTCGATAAGCAACTTTGGCTCTGGCTGCAGTCTCCGGAGGAACAGGCGGACGTGAACCTGCCGCTCGCCTACATCAGCGAAAGCTTTTCCCTCCGCTTTCAGGCAAATAGGGGTGATACACTGACTATTCCGACTCCTTCGGGGGCGAAGAAGGTCTTTATCAGTGGCGTTTATACGGATTACGGTAATGAGCGTGGAACCATTTCACTTGACCGTAAATGGACACAGCAATGGTTCAATACCAATTCAATGTTGAGTCTCTCACTCTATACGTATCCAGATACGGATCGTGATGCCTTTTACGAATATCTCAGCGATAACTACCAGGGCCTAACCATCCGGGAGACTAAAGAATTGCATGATTTGGTCTTGCAGATTTTCCGTGATACCTTCGCCGTCACCGAGCTCATTCAAGCCGTTGCTTTATTCATCGCTGTTAGCGGTCTGGCCCTCGCCCTCGTCTCCATGATTCTGGATTCACGTACGGAATGGTACATACTTCGTGAACTCGGGATGAGTCGGTCACAGGTCGCATGGGTCAGCAGTTCCGAAGGTTTGTTCATCGCAACCATCGGCGGGCTTCTCGGGTTGCTCGCCAGTTATCCCCTTGGATGGCTTTTGATCCAGCACATCAACAAACCTTCCTTCGGGTGGAGCATGCCCCTCTATGTGCCATGGACAACGCTCTTCTTCTACCTCTGCATCCTGATCCTTACCGGACTTCTCATCGGCTTCTGGATCGGGCGTGAAACTTCCCGGAAGCTCCTTCGCTTATGAAATCATTATTCTGCATTTTACTTCTGCTAGGTTCTAATTTGTTGGCGGACACTTTTTCCGTCCCGCAGCCGAATACTCCATTACAGTTCCCGCAGGATCACGGTTCACACCCGGATTACCGTATCGAGTGGTGGTATATTACCGGACACTTGTTTACGCCCGCTCAGAGGCCCTTTGGTTTCCAGGCCACTTTCTTTCGTTTTGCTGGCGATCGTGATGATCCGGTTGCTCCGCAGAACATTTTCATGGCCCACATGGCCCTCACGGATATTCAGGAAAGCAAATTCTACCATCAGGAGAAATTGAATCGCGAAGGGTGGAACGCCTACGCGGAAGTCGGTCGCCTTGACCTTAGGAATGCTAACTGGACGCTGATTATGCCCAATGCAACGTCTGAGATCATCGAACTTAAAGCTACGATACAAGGTGATGTGGTTTTTGACCTGGCCATGATGCCCGTAAAACCGCGCGTTATCTTTGGCCCTGATGGAGTTTCACGCAAAGGCTCCGACCCGGATGCTGTCAGCTACTACATCTCATTTACGCGACTCGGAACTTCCGGAACCCTGAAAGTCGGGAAAGAAGAATTTCAGGTCACCGGCGAAGCCTGGATGGATCACGAAATCTCCAGCAACCAGCTAAGCGATAACCTCGCCGGGTGGGATTGGACCGCCATCCAGTTGGACGATGGTCGCGAAATAAAAGCCTATCGACTAAGAAACCATGACGGTTCTACCGATGCCTATTCGCGGTTCATCTGGATCGGTCAAGATGGACAGTACCAGGAATTCACGCCGGACGTGTTCAGTTGGAATGAGGTGGGCTACTGGTCAAGCCCCGTTACCGGAGCGGCTTATCCCATCGAAGTTATAATAGAAGGGCCTTCTCCTGAAGGAAGGAAAACTGCCTATCACCTGAAGCCTTTCCTTGAAAACCAGGAAATTACTAGTCGCAATAGGTCACTTGCCTATTGGGAAGGGGCGTGTATTGTTGTTGATGATAATGGCAATACAATCGGTCGTGCATACCTCGAATTAGCAGGCTATGCTGAGCCACTGAATGAACCATGATATATGATATAATTATAATCGGCGCCGGTATCTCCGGGCTTACGGCAGCGGTAAAACTAAGGGAAGCCGGCAAGTCCTGCTTGGTTCTCGAAAAGAGCCGGGGCCTTGGAGGACGCATGGCAACCCGCCGAAGGGACGACGCGGTATTCGATCACGGCGCGCAATACCTTACCGCGAAGTCAGAGGAGTTTTCCAGCCTGGTGGAAAACGCGAAAGCGCAGGGAATACTCCGGGAATGGTTTACGTCGGACTCAGGTAACACTCGCTACTGCGGTTCTTCCGGGATGACTTCACTCCCTAAATTCATTGCTGGAGATTTGGAAATCAGAAGGCAGACCAAGGTCATCAGACTCGACCGATCCGCAGATACGTGGACGGTTCAAACCGATTCGGGCGATAACTTCATGGCTCGGAAGTTGCTCCTCACCGCGCCCCTTCCGCAAAGTATCGAATTATTGGATACGTCCGGTATACCCATTAGTTCTGAAGATGACACCATTCTGAGAAGGGTGGAATACACAAAGTGCCTGGCCTTTATGCTCCTGCTCAACCAGCCTGTTGAAATTAGTCAAAGTGGATATCTGGAGTCTGGGCAGGATGGCCCGGTCAAGGTAATTGCGGATAATTTCACTAAGGGCGTTTCGGATACTCCCGCCATTACTATCCACATGTCCCCGGATTTTTCTCGTGAGAATTATGAACTCCCTCCTGCTGATGCTTTTGAGAAACTTCAAGAGCATTTCGACGATCGGATCGTCAGAACTCTGGTCAGCTGGAATTCACATAGATGGGGATATGCTCTCTGCCTTAACCCGATTCCTGCCAGGTCTTATACGATCAGCAACTTGGGGCTCCACTTTTGCGGGGATTCCTTCTTTGCATCGAAGATTGAGGGCGCCTATCTCTCTGGGTCTAACGTAGCTGAGCATATACAGATGACGTGACCCACGGAAAGAAAATATAAAAAAAATACGGTCACCACTTCCTTTTCACAGAATCTGTGTATATTCATCGCTCACAATTATAACACAGATCAGAAATATGAAAAAACTACTTGCTATATCATTGTTTTGTGCAGCAGCACTACAAACACAATTATCCGCGAGCAGCTGCTCTTCCGGACATTCGGCCTCATATGCTAAGGCTGATATCGTGGACACTGCAGTTCAGGCTGGCACATTTAATACGTTGGTCGCTGCAGTAAAAGCAGCAGAACTTGTCGATGTATTAAAGAGTGACGGTCCTTTCACTGTTTTTGCACCGACCGACGAGGCGTTTGCCAAGCTTCCGAAAGGTACGGTAGAAAGCCTGTTGAAGCCCGAAAACAAGGACAAGCTGATTGCAGTCCTCACTTATCACGTGGTGCCGGGTAAGGTAATGGCCAGTGATGTGAAGACCATGCCGGTCAAAACCGTTAATGGCGATACCGCGCAAATTAAGGCATATGGTGGTAAGGTATCCATCGATAATGCGAACGTCGTCGCCACTGACATCGAGACTTCCAACGGTGTGATTCACGTGATTGACGAAGTCATTCTTCCAAATACCTAAAACAGTTTACTGTGCCCCCGGGATTCCGGGGGCTTTTTTTTTACCCCAACCTCTAAATGTTTAGAAGTTTAACCGTTTCTTATTAGATGCCCTTTAATGTTTTATTAGTTGTTCTCTGGTATTTATTTATAGAAAATTATTTTTGCCCCATTCATTTGACCGCCAGAAAAACAAAAGTATTTTTCGCTCACAAATCAAGTAATCCCTGATCAAAACAAATATATTGAAAGAAAGATACTATGAATGACTTGTCCGTTTACGATTATGAACTCGTTTATAACGCGTTCTCCTTCACAATCGCCGCAATGGGTGCAGCAACCCTGTTCCTTTGGCTTGGTCGATCCCAGGTGGCCCCGGCATACAAGACTGCTGTTACTATTTCTGGTTTGGTTACTGCCATAGCATGTTATCATTACATTCGTATTCTTGATAGCTGGGATGCGGCATTTACGGTTGTTGCGGGCCAGATTACTTCATCGGGTGGCGCCTTCAATGATGCTTACCGTTATGTCGACTGGCTACTTACCGTTCCCTTGCTGTTGATTGAGCTTATTCTTGTAATGCGCCTGACCAAGAAGGAAACGGTATCCAAAAGCATTCGCCTTGGTCTTCTGGCAGCCATCATGGTTATTCTCGGATATCCTGGTGAAATCTCTGGTGATGCGGGTACACGTTGGCTTTGGTGGGCATTGGCCATGATACCATTTGTTTGGATCGTTTATGAATTGTTTGTTGGCCTGAAAAATTCCATAGCCTCGCAGCCTGAGAGCGTTAAAGGTCTGGTTAACAGTGCACGATGGCTCACGGTCCTGTCCTGGTCTTTCTATCCCGTAGTATTTATTTTCCCGATGATCGGATTTACAGGCAGTGCCGCTGTTGCCGGTGTTCAAGTCGGTTATACGATTGCTGATGTCGTCGCTAAAGCACTTTTCGGGATCCTCATCTTCAACATTGCATTACGTAAGTCTGCCGAGGAAGGAAAAGCCCTAAAGTCATCAGCGGAACCTGTGACAAATTATGCCTGATTTTAATTGCTCCGCAGGAGGTTCTTCTTCCTGCGGAGTGATTCATTATACAATGCCGGACGACGTTACAACGAGTGCTCCTGAGACAACCGATCTTCTCTCACGGGTAGAAGACGTTATGTTTAACATGCTCACCGCGTCAGAATCATCATCGGTTTCTACAGATGCGGCACTCTACCATTTGAATAGTGGCGGTAAAAGAACTAGGGCCGTTCTATCACTGGAATGTTCACAGGCTTTGTGCCTACCCTGCAATACCGCGCTTCATCTTGCCGCTGCTGTTGAATTACTCCATAACGCGTCTCTCGTCCATGATGATTTTCAGGACGGTGATCCCTATCGTAGGAACCGGAAAGCCGTCTGGAAGCATTATTCGAGGGATATCGCTTTGTGCACGGGAGATTTGATGATATCGGCCGCTTATGCGTGTATTGGAGATGCTGATACGCCTTATCTAGGAAGCTTGTTGAAGCTGCACCATCAGGCAGTGGCAACCACCATTCATGGACAATCCCTCGACACGTCCGTTGCGGGTGGCCCAGTCACCTTGAATGACTACAACAGAATTGTAACTGCCAAATCTTCACCACTTATCGCCCTTTGCTTTCAGGCTCCTTTGCTTTGCAGCAACGATTCAATCAGTGCACAGCACATGAAAGTTGCTGCTGAAGCATTTACCCTCGGATACCAGATCGCCGACGACATTGAAGACATTCACGTTGATGTGGAACGCCCGGACAGGGAAGCCCGTCCTAATATTTTTCACCTCATGCGTAAACTACATAGCGTCGATCCGCTTTCTTCAGCTATAGATATGGCGATAGATTCCCTTACGAAATCTATCGAGATTGCGGAAAATGCTCCCAATAACTGTGGCAGGTCACTCGTTCTACTCGCCGTCGAGTTATCACGACGTTTAACCCTTCAGGAATTTAAAATCAGCGCATGAAGGCTGTTGTCATAGGCGGTGGTTTCGGAGGGCTCGCTTCAGCCCTCAGGTTGAAAGCAAAAGGATACGACGTTACCATCGTAGACCGCTGCAAACAACTAGGCGGACGCGCACAGACGTTCGAACTCAATGGTTTCAGACACGATGCCGGTCCTACCGTTATAACGGCACCTTTCCTCCTGGAGGAACTCTTTCAGCTCTTCGGCAAACGTTTGTCTGACTATGCTACCCTTGTTCCCTTGAAGCCTTGGTATCGCTTCACTTTTCCTGATGGTGAAACCTTTGATTACGGG
>CAYQCG010000004.1:0-15966 GCA_964415925.1 uncultured Puniceicoccaceae bacterium
ATCAGATTCCTGGGAAGGCCCGGAAATGATCAGAGGGGTACGGGCTTCGTCGATGAGAATGGAATCTACTTCATCAACGATGCAGCACCAATGATCCCGCTGCACCTGGTCTTCGGCACGTGTCGCCATGCCATTATCGCGGAGATAATCGAAACCGAATTCACTGGCTGTACCAAAAGTAATATCGCGCTTGTATATTTCCCTTTTCTCATCAGGTCGTTGACTGTGGGCACCTTTAATACATCCACAACTAAGTCCGAGAAAGTTGTAGATGTAGCCCATCCACTCAGCATCTCTCTGGGCGAGGAATTCATTGACTGTAACGAGTTGGCAGTTACGACCGGTGAGTGCATTAAGGTAAAGCGGGAGTGTAGCGGACAGTGTTTTACCTTCACCTGTCTGCATTTCCGCTATCATGCCGTTGTGCAGGGCGATGCCACCCAATAGCTGCACATCATAGTGCACCATATTCCAGGTATCATCAATTCCGGCATAGGTAATGGACTTACCAGATAAACGACGCGCGGTATTCTTCACAGCCGCGAAGGCCTCGGGCAATAAATCCTCCAGGGATTCCCCATCATTGAAGCGCTGCTTGAATTCGTCTGTTTTGGCACGCAGTTGCTCGTCGGAAAGTTGCTGGTAACTTTCCTCTATCTGATTAATCCGCTGAATGACCGGTTGATGCTGCTTGAGGAAGCGCTGATATGGATCGCCGGTCAGTTTCTTAAAAACTTTCGTAAGCATGGCGAAAAGCTCGGGGCAGGGTTTAGAAGTTACCCCGAAAGTATTCTACATGCCTTATTGAGGGCGGTTCCGGCAAGGGAAAAATCCTGCAATCGGTACTGTCGACTAGGCAGGCAGTGGCGATTTCAATACTTCACTGAAATATTCGATGGTACGCTTGAGCCCTTCTTCGAGCGGTACCTGTGGCTGCCAGTCGAGGAATTTCTTGGCTTTAGTAATATCCGGACGCCTCTGCATGGGATCATCCTGAGGTAAAGGCTTATGCACAATATTCGAACTGGAGCCGGTCAGCTTTACGACCTGCTCGGCCAGTTCCAGCATGGTAAACTCACCGGGATTGCCCAAATTAACCGGACCGACGGTTTCATCCTGGTTCATCATGCGAACGATACCTTCAATCAAGTCATCAACGTAGCAAAAAGACCGGGTTTGGGTACCATCACCATAAATGGTGATATCCTCGTTCTGGAGTGCCTGGACAATAAAATTAGAAACCACGCGCCCGTCTCTTGGATTCATACGCGGACCGTAGGTATTAAAAATCCGGATGACGCGTATATCGACCCCGTTTTCACGGTGGTAGTCAAAGAAAAGCGTTTCGGCACATCGTTTGCCTTCATCGTAACAGGAGCGGATACCAATCGGATTTACATTGCCCCAGTATTCTTCCGGTTGGGGATGAACGGTGGGGTCACCATAAACCTCTGAAGTTGAGGCTTGCAGAATCCGGCACTTTACCCTCTTGGCCAGACCCAGCGTATTGATCGCACCCATGACAGAGACTTTTGTCGTCTTGATGGGATTGAATTGGTAGTGTACCGGAGAGGCCGGGCAGGCCATGTTGTATATCTGGTCGACCTCAACTTTGTATGGATCAACAATGTCATGACGGACGAATTCGAAATACGGGTGATCCAGAAGATGCCGGATATTACTTTTGGCCCCCGTAAACAAGTTATCCAGGCACATCACATCATGTCCCTGCTTGAGCAGATAATCGCACAAATGGCTTCCAAGGAAACCGGCTCCCCCTGTTACTAATATACGCATGGTTGGTAAGAAAATAATATTAAGATGCTGGAGGATAAGTCATAGACAGAAAATTGAAAAGGAGAATTACCGAATAGACAGCACTCAGCACAAATTCTGCAAACCTGAAATAACGGTCAAAAAATAGTTTACTTTAGCTTGTCGTAGTTACCCTTGGCGATTTTTGAAATGACCGCGTAACTGATACTATACTCTTTCGAAACAGAGTTCATGGATTGACCACCTTTGACCTTCTTCTTGATTTCATCCCTGAGCTCGGGAGTGATCTTGGTTCTTTTCCGCGTTCGGTTACCGTTCGAAGCTGCGGTTGCATTCACCCGCACTCCATATTTATTCATAAGAGCTTTAATCAGAGCACGGGGCGTTTTGAAACCGCTTTTCTTAAATAAATCATCCAGTTTCTTATCGAGTTCTGCCTCTTTCTTCATTTTTACTTCGAGGGCTTCCTTTTTACGCGCAAGACGCGCTTCTTCCTTTTCAATCTGTTTAATTTCTTCTTTAAGTTTCATTGTGCAATGCTTAATATTAACGATTAATTGAGTATTACATTCACTATAATGATAGAATAGGCAACCCTTTATTCACAAAAGCAAGACATTATAGACATATAGTCAGTGAGTTGGGGCTCATCGCTAACTATAATCCTTATTCACTGCTTTCATATTGAGCGATCCAATCCTGATGCCATTGCGCATAATCACCTTTGGCAATGTGTTCACGTGCCTGACACATAAGATCGAGGAAGAAATGGACGTTATGAAGTGTGAGAAGTGTAATACCAAGAATCTCGCCGGAAACGAACAGGTGCCGGAGATAAGCACGCGAAAAGCGGGAAGTGTAATTATCAAGCTCTTTTACCAACGGGCGTTCATCTTCGCGAAACCGCTGGTTCTTTAAATTAATTTTACCGAAAGGTGTGAAAACGGAACCATGCCGGGCCTCACGTGTAGGCATTACACAATCAAACATATCAATACCGCGAGCGATCATTTTCAGCATTTGCGGCGGCGTTCCCACTCCCATGACGTATCTTGGCTTATCATTTGGTAAATATTGAACACTCGCATCGACTGCGTGCAGCATTTCCGGCTCAGGTTCACCAACGCTGACACCCCCTATTGCATAACCAGGGAAGTCCATCTCTACCAGTGCTTCTGCACATTCCTGCCTTAACTCGCTATAATTACTTCCCTGGACTATTCCAAAAAGCAATCGTCCGTCATTATCCCAATTCCTGTCTTCGCTATAGTTTAAACATTGTTTTGCCCAAAGAACTGTTCGCCTGATGGCTTCTTCGCATTTTGCCTTATCGCATGGCCAGGGTGGGCATTCGTCCAGGACCATTGCTATGTCGCTGTTGAGGGAATGCTGGATATCAACAACTTCTTTCGGACCCAGAAAGACTTCCCTGCCATCTAAATGGGATTGAAAGCGGATACCCTTATCGCTGATTTGCCGGAGTTTTGCGAGGCTGAAGACCTGGAACCCGCCACTGTCCGTGAGAATCGGGCGATCCCAACGCATAAAAGAGTGGAGCCCACCCATTTTTGCGACAAGGTCCGGACCGGGACGCAGATTGAGGTGGTAGGTGTTACCGAGAATGATCGACGCACCAGCATCTTTCAATTGTTGCGGAGTCAGGGCTTTGACCGTACCCTGTGTTCCTACGGGCATGAAAATCGGTGTATCGAAAGTGCCGTGACGGGTAGTCACTTTGCCACCACGGGCCTTTGACGCCTTATCGTGGGCTACCAACTGAAAACACTGGATCATGAATTAAATTAAAGGATAGGCGCAGTGCTAGGCGGCAGGGCGCTTGACGCCAAGCTTATATTTGTCAGCGTCAATCCTTGGAGGATGCCAAATGCTGCTGGTCATCGACAATTTTGACTCATTCACTTATAACCTCGTGCAATACTTCGGCATGCTGGGGGTGGAGCAGCGTGTCTTTCGCAATAACGAATTGACAGGTGCGGAAGCATTGGCCCTGAGGCCGAACCGGATCCTGATATCACCTGGCCCCTGCGATCCAAATCAGGCAGGAAACAGTTTGGATATTATCAGGGAGACTGCTGGAAAGATACCACTTTTCGGCGTGTGTCTTGGGCACCAGTGCGTGGGACAGCATTTTGGTGGTAAAATCGTAAGGGCAAAGCGTATCATGCACGGCAAGACCTCGCCTATCCATCATTCTGCCATGGAAATTTTCGAAAATCTACCGCAGGATTTCCCAGCCACTCGCTATCACTCTCTGGTAGTGGAAAAAGAAAGCTTTCCGGAGAGTCTTGAGATTACAGCAGAAACCGATACGCATGAAATTATGGGATTGCGCCACAAGGATCTTCCTGTCTGGGGTGTGCAATTTCATCCTGAGTCTCTGGCGACGGAATACGGGATCAAAATACTGGAGAATTTCCTGAAACTGTAAAACTGACGATGAAGTGTCCAAAGTGCCACAGTGACGACACGCGGGTGGTTGACTCCCGCACATTCAAGGATGGGCGATCAATCCGCAGACGACGGTTATGCCAGAAATGTAACCACCGTTTTTCCACGCTTGAGGAAATCCTGCGCGAAGGATTGATGGTGCGCAAGCGGGATGGGAGTATTGAAGAGTTTGACCTGAACAAGATGATTAAAGGCATCCGGATCGCCTGCCAGAAACGACCAATCGATCTGGAGCAACTGGACATGCTGGCTTCCGATGTGGTCATGCAACTGGAGAATGATTACGATCAGGCGATACCGAGCGAAGCAATCGGAAAATACATCATGAATCGTCTAAAAAAGATTGATCAAATTGCTTACGTCCGTTTTGCTAGCGTGTATAAGGATTTCAGGGACATCGCGGAACTCGAAACCGAGATATCCCAACTCAAAAAGGAGAATGTCTAAGCAGCCGGCAGAGCCAGAAGATTTAGCCAAACTGCATTGTCTCAACGCTCTCTTCAGTCCCGCAACGGGGAGCGATCCTTACCTCTCCCACCATCTTAAGGAAGCGATAGATTACCACGTGACAGGCACTCTGAATACGAGTGCACCTCTGGACAAATTTGCTGAAGCGGCCCTGTCGCTCTTTTCCGACGATGAACTCGACCTACCTTCCTATGGCTTGGAACATCTCGATTTACGAGAGCACCGGTATGATCCTCTCTTTACCCAGATTCTGGTAAAAGGATCCCTGAAGAAACTGGCCGGGTATGACGAAGCTCTATTAGTCATTTCAGGACTGCGGAAATCGTTTAAGCCGAAAGGCCGTTACTGGACCCGGAAAGTCCAGTCGGAATATGACAGCGCACGGAATATGATCGATAAGCTGGCGGCACGCTGGACGGGTGATTACGCATGCCTGACATTATTATACATTGGATAACCCATGACAGAGAAAACACTTTTCCAGAAGATCGGTGACGGCGATATCCCGGCTGAGAAAGTCCACGAGGATGAAACCTGCTTTGCCATTCGTGATATCAATCCACAAGCACCGGACCACATCCTGATCATTCCACGCCGGATGATACCGCGAATGGAAGAAGCGACCAATGAAGATGCAACGATCCTGGGGCATTTGCTCCTCACCGCACGGGATCTTGCGAAGACGCTGAATTTTAAAAGAGGCTACAGGATTGTGATCAATAACGGTGAGCACGGGGGCGAAAGCGTACCTCATTTACATGTGCATCTCCTGGCTGGCCGCCAACTGCACTGGCCACCCGGTTGATTACCGGGCTTCGTAATGACCATCAGCGCGTTTGGCAATGACGCGCTTAAGTTCGAGCATCATCAGTCCTGCCGATATGGCATACGAAGGCATCCCTGTGTCGCGGGCTACGGTGTCCGGATGTAGTGCAGCACCCTCGGCAAAACACTGCGCTATGCGGCGTTCATCTTCGCTGAGGTCATTACGGTTGGCGATAGTGTTGACTGGGGCCACAGCTGATTCCGGACGTTTGGAGAAATCCAGATCGAGTTGCATGAAGCGTAGTTCCTCGACGATCTCGTCAACGCTGCTGACCAAAGTCGCACCGTCGCGGATCAACTGATGACACCCGCGGAAAGATTCATGGTCAATCCGACCGGGAACGGCGAAAACCAACCGTCCCTGCTCCGCGGCGAAACGCGCGGTAATCATACTGCCACCATTGAGGTCTGACTCGACCACGATGATGGCATCGCAAAGGCCGGAAATGAGACGGTTGCGACGGGGAAAGGTCATTTTGTCGGCACGTTTACCAAACGGGTATTCCGAAAAGAGAGTACCCTGCTGGGCGATCTGCTGGTAGAGATCCTTGTGTTCAGGCGGGTAAATGACATCCAGGCTGCAACCCAGGAATGCAGTGGTAAGACCGTTGACCTCGAGGGCGCCCTTATGGCATTCGCCGTCAACGCCACGGGCGAGGCCACTGACTACAGTAAAGCCGAGTTGGGCGAGTTCGCCGGCAAAGCGTTTGGCAATCCTGCGCCCATACATGGAGGGCCGACGTGTACCCACCATCCCGACACACGCGCCCTCAAGTTTATCCGCCCCTATCGCATAGAGTCCAATAGGGGCATCGTTAATCTGTTTCAGTGTTTTGGGGTAGATCTCATCCTTCTGGATCAAAAATGTAGCACCATGCTGCTTCAGCTTCAGTTCCTCACGTTCGAGGTTGAAATGCTTTGACCATTGGGAAACCGTTCCGGCAATTTCTTCGCCGATACGCTCGATCTTCCTTAACTGTGTCCTGGAAGCCATCAGGACGGCAGCAGCATCATTATCAAAGGCACCAAGCAAACGCTTTACTGTTATCGGCCCCAGACCCGGGAGGGCGTTTAAGGCCATCAAGGCCTGGCGTTGAGATAGTGAGGTCATAGCAGAGCGGCACTGAGGTGATCCAGCAAGTCCGTTGTTTTGACAGCATTTTCATTGCTGCAGGCAGCTAATTGATCGGCCGCCCTGCCGTGCCATGTCACGCCCATGCAGGCAGCTTCAAAACCATCCGCGTCAGGGCGTGCAAGAAGACTTCCGATTATCCCGGCGAGGATGTCACCGCTGCCACCTCGGGCAAGGACAGGCCCGCCAAAGAGGCAACGAGCGGTGGTGTCACTGCTGCTGACCCGGGTAACCGGACCCTTGAGAGCAATACACATGCGCTGACGCAGGGAGAGCGTCCGCAAGGCCTCATCTGACAATAGGGTATCGTCCATTTCAAAGAGGCGCCTAAACTCGCCGGCGTGGGGCGTAATAACCGTTTGGCCAGCGGCATTACTTGCAGCGAGCACAACATCATTCTGCAGGGCACTGGCATCAAGCACGTGCGGCATGTCAGTCACACGAAGGATTCGCGAGAGGAAGCGTTGCGTCTCGTTATCAGTATCCATACCCGGACCCATGAGTAAAGCGGTGGCTTTGTCGAAGTATTGCCTGATAGAGCGGGCCGCATCATCCGCCTTGATTTTACCTTCACGATTGATGGGCAGAGGGACCCACATGGCTTCGGGTATGGCTGGTGCGAGGCGGAGCGCCAGTGGTTCCGGAACAGCCACCGTAACCAAACCCACGCCACTCTGCAAAGCTGCCTTGGCCGCCATGAGAACCGCCCCCGGCATGTCAAGCGAACCGCCTATGAGCAGCAGGTGGCCGTAATGACGCTTATCACTATACGGATTGCGTAATTTGCGCAATGGCCTGAGAATCTGCTTTGAAAGTATGTAGCTGCTAATGTCAGGCAGCGATTCGGATGTTTTATCAAAGAATCCGATGTCGAGGTAGCGTATCCGGCCCGTGTATTTGGTGTTTTCCAGTTTAAACAAGGGCCACTTCGCAATACCGGTGGCGAAAGTATAATCTGCCGTGAACGCGAGGGCATCGCTTTCGTCACCCGTTCCGCTGGGTAAATCGACTGAGATGCGAACACCAGCCCTGTCGCCCAGGCCGTTGACCCATTCGATAATCTCCCGGTATGGTTCACGCAAAGGTGGCTTGAATTGCATACCCAGCAGACCATCAAGGGTAAACGCCCATCTACGATTGTGAATGAGGGAATGATCGAGTGTCGCCAATTCATGTACCCTGATAAATTTGCCATAGGAGTGAACGAGATTGTCTAACACTCTGGTGGGCAGTAGTTTCAAGTCGCTTCTGCTCTCTGCCAGGAGAATCTCAGCTGAAATTTCATGTCCTAGCGAAAGCATCCTGTAGAGGGCATAAAGGGCGTCTGCGGCGTTGTGTCCCTTACCGAGGATAACGAGCGCGGCAGAATCAGGATCTTTAGCACAATATGCCCCGTAGATGGAATGGATCTGATCACCCAGAGCGGTTCCAACCGCTTTTATGGCTTCCCATACTTTCGCCTCGTCGCCTTTGAGGAGGACATGCTCAAAATCCATTGCCTGGGCGCAGGTGAGGATGGGATGGAGACCTTGCATGAAAAATAATTGTTAGTCGGTGATCGGGATTACAAGGTGAAAGGGCGATTACCTGACCAGGACGGCGATGGCCTGGGCGTAGACTTTGGTATGGGCGATGGATATTAAGACGTCTCTGGCCCCACTGGACTTGAGCAAATCGAGTCCGTTGCCATGGAGTTTTACAAAAGGTTGACCCCGATCGCCCTTGACGACTTCGATGTCCTTCCAGCCGAGATCACCACAAATGCCTGTGGTGAAGGCCTTGGAGACGGCCTCCTTGGCGGCGAAACGAGCCGCGAGGTGAGGCTGGGGATTCCTGAAGTTCTGGCAATAAGCACGCTCCTGATCTGTGAAGACTCTGGAAAGGAAGCGCTCAGGGTGGCGGGATAGGGTTTTGGCAATACGGTCGACCTCAATGATGTCGGTGCCAATACCGATGACGCTTCCGCCTTCGGGTATATTTAACTACAGGCTCACGCTCGTCCCCAGTTCTTACTTGCCTTCATAAAGCGGACGGCTTCCCCGACTCCAGAGAAGAGTGCCCGTGAAACAATGCTGTGGCCGATATTCATCTCGTGGACGTGAGGCACGTTGCGGATGTCAGCGATATTCACGTAATTGATACCGTGTCCGAGATTGACGGTCAGACCCAGCTCGTGGGCGTGTTCAGCCTCATGTATGAGGCGCTCCAACTCCTCCTTTTTTGCTTTGGGAACGTAACAGGCATTGGCGAATGAACCGGTGTGGAGTTCGACCATTTCGGCTTTCAGTTCAACGGAAGTGGTGACCTGCCGAGGTTCGGGGTCAATGAACAAGCTGACGAGGATGCCCTTTTTCTGGAGCTGTGGGATCAGTTCCGAGAGGCTGTCCCTGTATTTGATTACGTCGAGGCCACCCTCGGTGGTGACCTCGGAGCGGTCTTCGGGGACGATGCAGACGCTGTCGGGCTGGAGTTCGAGGGCCACTCCGAGCATATCGCCGCTGGCGGACATCTCGAGGTTGAGGCGGGTCTGGATCGATTCGCGGAGACGACGGACATCGCTGTCCTGGATGTGGCGGCGGTCTTCCCGCAGGTGCACGGTGATACCGTCGGCCCCGGCCTGCTCGGCGAGGAGGGCGAAGGTGACGGGATCGGGCTCGACCATTTCGCCACAGTCGCGGGCGAACTCCCGGTAGCGGGCTTGCCGGACGGTAGCACAGTGGTCAATGTTTAGGCCAAGTAGAATGGGTGTATTCATTATGTTGAGTTATACCTTAAAGGTAAGAAGATTGAAATAAACGACAAGACTTGGATGATATGCCAAGATCTGCCCTATGATCATACGTGAAGCAGAGGAGAAAGACCTGCAAGCGACCCTGGAGGTTAACGTTCGTGCCTTTGGTGAGGAAGGGGGGGTGATCGTGGAGCTGGTAGAGAGCCTGCTGGGGGATCCCACTGCGGAACCTTGCCTGTCCTTGCTGGCGTGGGAGGGTGAACAGGCAGTGGGGCATATTCTCTTTTCAAGGATCTCACTGGACTCGGCACCGGAGGTGAAGATGCAACTGCTGGCGCCGATGGCAGTGGTGCCGGAAAGGCAGAAACAGGGCATCGGCGGGAAACTGATAACGGAGGGGCTTTCCCTTCTCAAGAAACAGGGGGTGCAGGTGGTTTTCGTGCTGGGCTGGCCGGACTACTATCCACGGTATGGTTTTAAACCGGTGATCCCTCACATCTGGGAGCCACCCTACTCCATCGAAGAGAAGAACCACAATGCCTGGATGGTGCAGCGCATCAAAGCAGGGGCTGAGCCGCCCCCCGGCCGTATCAGGTGTGCGGATACACTGAGGAAGGAAATGTACTGGCGGGAATAGGCGCTAGAGCAGCTCGTCCTGCCGGTAACTCCCGTCAACTCCGAAGATTTTGCGGAGGAAGAGCTCACGGTGGTGGGGGCAGGGGCCGTGTTCGCGGAGGGCGTTACGGTGCTGTTTGGTGGCGTAACCCTTATGCTGTGGGAAGTCGTATTGGGGGTGTTCCAGATGGAGCCTGGTCATGAGGCGGTCCCGCGAGACCTTGGCGACGATAGAGGCGAGGGCGATGGCGAGGGATTTGCCGTCGCCATCAACAATACCGCGGTGCGCGTAGGGGAATGGCTTGAGCGGGAGGCCGTCAATGAGGAGCAGGCAGGAACCGGATTCGACCGCGAGCTGTTCGAGGCAACGCTGCATGGCGAGCCGTGTGGCACCGAGGATATTCCACGAAAGGATTTCGTGGACACTGGCACTTGCGCAGGCGTAACGGAGGACACCGGCGGTAGCGGCTTCCTCGATACAGCCGAAGAGCTCCTCACGGACATGGGGCTTCAACTGCTTGGAGTCGTTGACCCGCCCTGCGTGAGATTGGCACCACTTGGTACGGTAGAAACCCTTTTCCACGAGGACGGCGGCTGCGACGACCGGCCCGGCGAGGCATCCCCTGCCCGCTTCGTCGATCCCGCAGAGACGACCTAGGCCGTTGAGTGCGCGGGTGTCGAAGCGTGCGAGGGACATGGACGGATTAAGGCTTAAAATTTAAGCCTTAAAAAGTCAAAACTGCCGGTGGACGCACGAAGGCGAATGGAACGTCTAGACTGTCAAAGAACGGGAGGGAGGTATTTCGACTTTCGAGTGTCGAATTACGAATTACGAAAAAAGGATTATGGAGCTAGAAAATGGTTTGGACTTTCTAATGGTTAAGGGCTTTAAAGAATTCCGGATATTTCTTGGAGCGTGTTTGTGTATTGAATTATGTAAACGTTTGTATATATTATTGGGAGAAACGTAAGTCTTTTTTTGATTTTTGGGGATGATTAATAATTTTTATTAACTTGTGTTAGTGGTAAAGAGGTTATCCATTCCGCAAGCCGGTAGGGGCGAATCTTAATATATAATTAAATTACAATATAGAGTTTTAGAAAGGATTAGCAGGATTTCATAGAGCTGCCTAACAAAGTACTGTCCCCTTAACTTCTATTCCTCTTACTTTTTGTGATCGCTCATTTCCAATTATTATAAGTTTTTACCGGGGTGGGCAAGCCGAGAACCTCGTAGGCGGTTTTGAAGTGGAGTTTGGCGAAGGTTCCGAGTTGGTCTGGGCCGAGTTTGTTGACGAGTTGCTGGGCGGCTTTTTTGGCGTGGGCACCGGAGCCCTTGGGCAGGGTGTCGCCGTACGCGTCGGAGAGCTTCTGCATTTGGCGCACGAACTCCGCCCGTGCGACGACGGAGGCAGCGGCCACCACCGGATCGCTCTCCGCCTTGGTCTGCATCCGCAGGTCGAAGTCCACCCCGTCTTTCTTCAGTTGCTGCTGGGTGAGGGGTGATTTGGAAAACTGGTCGAGGAGGCCGTAGGGAGGCTCATCTTTTTCAAGGGCTTTCTGAAGTGCTTTGGCGTGGAGCCAGGCGAGGTATTTGTTGAGGTTGGCCTGTGGTTTGGCCATCAGCTCGTTGTAACGCTGCATGCCACTGTAGGCGGTCTGGACGGTGACTCCCTTCGTCTTGCGGACCATTTTGTCGAGGCGGAGGATGGTGGAGTCGGTGAGCGCTTTGGAGTCCTTCAGCCCTTCCTTGAGCCACTCGTGGACCTGATCGCCCTGGGCGATAACGGTAGCGACGACGAGAGGGCCGAAGAGGTCTCCCTTGCCGGCTTCGTCGAGACCGGCGTGGTGCTCGAACCATTCCGGGTGGGGGACCTCGTCGTAACCGAGTCGGGGATCGCCGGTGACCTCGGCCTCGATGAAGTCGCGGACGAATTCCTCGGTGCCCTTGCCGGAGACGACGAGTTTGCCGCTATTATAGCCGACGACGGTGACCTTTTTGTTTTTATTGCGGAAGGCGAAGCGGGAGTAGTCGGGCGAAAAGGCTTCCCAGAGGTGGTAGTCGCAGTAGTCACTGATTTTCCGCATCTGGGGATCGTCCAGCTCGAGCGTGTAGGAGGAGATTTTCTTTTCCTTGTCGTCGTTTGTCTTCTTTTTAGGCACTGTATAAAGAATGGCCAGTGAGAGCCCAACTTTCAAACCCATACTGCGGCGGAGATTAGGCGAATGGTTTAAGCAGCAGGCGCGTGACCTGCCGTGGCGGCGGGAGCGGACGCTTTATGGGGTGGTGGTAAGCGAGTTGATGTTGCAGCAGACGCAGGTGGTGACAGTGCTGCCCTACTTCGAGCGCTGGATGGCATGGTTCCCGGACTTCAAGGCACTGGCAATGGCGGAGGAAGCGGCGGTATTAAAGCAGTGGGAGGGCCTGGGCTACTACAGCCGGGCGCGTAACCTGCACAGGCTGGCCCAGGAAGTTTCACAGTGGGAATCGATACCGACGGACGCGGCGAGCTGGCGGAAACTCCCGGGGGTGGGCAATTACACGGCGGCGGCGATCGTGAGCCAGTTGTTCGAGACGCCGGAGGCGGTGGTTGACGGGAACGTGGTAAGGGTACTGAGCCGCCTGCAGGGGATCAACAGGACCTTCAGGAACAGCACGGAAGCAGTGAAGGCGATTACTCCGTATGCGGAGGCATTCCTGAACCGGAAAGAACCCGGCAGGCATAATGAGGCGCTGATGGAGCTGGGTGCAACGGTATGCCTGAAACGCAGGCCACTCTGCACGGTGTGTCCACTGGTAGCGGACTGCGCGGCAGCAAAAAGCGGAGATCCGGAGCAGTTTCCGAAGATTCAGAGGGTGAAGACGACGCGGCGAACGGTGCAAAGGGCCTGGATAATGAGCGACTGTAAGCTGCTGTTGCAAAAAGCGGGAAAGGACTCAAAGCGTCTAGCGGATTTCTACGAGCTACCGTTGCTTGAGACCAAACAACTTAACGGGGAAAAGCCCGAACTGCTGCTGAGGAAGAGCCGGGGGATCAGCAACGAGCGCATCACCGAGGAAATTTACCGGGTAGAAGACTTATCCATAAAATCTTACGACGCAGAAGATGAAGGGCGGAAAAACCAGAATCTTGAGTGGATCAGTAAAACTCAACTGAAAAGCGTTAGCCTTTCGGGGCCACACCGGAGGTGGATTGAAGAGTTGTGGAGCGTGGGAGAGAGCGTCTAGGCGTTCTCGTGCCGGGCGCGGAGCATATTGGAAAATGCGGCGGCCTTTTTCTTTCGGCGGCGGATCTCGCTGGGCTTCTCAAAATAGCGCTTGGCGCGGATATCACGAATCACACCCTCGCGATCCAGCTTTTTCTTGAGCCGGCGCAGGGCGCGTTCCATCGGTTCACCTTTACGTATACGGACTTCTACTGACATATATTGTGTATTATTAACGAAGAAATTCGGGAAAACTAAAGATAAAGACAGATCGTCCCACCTTCGTCAAGCACTCGATGCAGTATGCGAATCAGGCTTTACGCCGGCGTCGATAGACGACCCCGGCGAAGACGATCCCGCTGATGATGGCGGCAACGGTGGCAGGTTCGGGAACGGTGAGGACCGCAACTTCGGTCTCGGAAGCAAGGAGGCTGAGCCCGATGCCGGAAAAGTCCGTGGTGTTTTCCTCAACGACATTAGCAAAGATGATGGAAGCTTGATACATGGTGTTGGGGTCGAGAACACCCGCAGGGAGGGTGTAGGACGTCATGCTGTCGGTAACGACATCATCGGCAATGATTTGGAGTTCAGAGGGGAGGAAGTCGGTGTCTCCGAAAAGGACGGTATAGGGATTTGTGCCATCACTATTGTATAAATCAAATTCGAGAACGATGAAGTCATTCGCGAGCATGTTCTCGAATGCAGGCCAGGTAAGGAGCGTTGGAGTGGTGGGGTCGATATAGAGGTAATTGGCAATCCCGAAGTCAGAGGGGGTGAGGCCGGTGAAGTAGGGCTGGTTGGGGAAGGTATCCTCTACCAGACTGCCGTAGGTGCTACTGATAGAGCCATCGCTACCAAAATTAAAATTGGCCGTATAATTACCGAAGTCGGTGAAACTGTTCAAGTCTGCCCGGCTGGAAAACACGGGACTTTCGTAGGAGCCGAAGACGGTATCACCATCCATTTCTATACTGAAGGAAGGATTGAGCAGATCAAAAGAGAGAGTGGCACTGTTGAGGGTGTAAGGGGTGGTGTCGGAAAGGATGTAATCAGCGATCAGGTCGTAACCGGGGAAACCGGAGGGTCCCGTTTCGTCGTTCTGGTAGTCGAACTGGTATTGACCAAGAAGGAAGACCTCCACGTTATCCGACAAGAGGGCCCGGAGCGAAGGAACGCCAAAGAATGATAAACATACGAGCAGCAAGCAACGATACATGCCTGGACACTAGTAATGGTGCGCCTTAAAGTCAACTTCAAGAAGCCCTACGATGCTTGAAGTAGAAAACCATAGCAAGAGTGATGAGGCCTGCAATGAGGGCAAAAGTGGCGGGCTCAGGCACGGTCTGGACCAATAATACGGTTTCGGAAGCGAGGAAGCTCAAGGCATCACCGGAGAGGTCTGTTGAGTTTTCCTCGACGGCATTCACAAAGACAATGGACAGTTCATAAAGGACACCGGGATTGAGGGCATCGGCGGGAAGCTGCACAGACTGGCCAAAAGGCATATCGCCATCGACAATGGAAACCAGTGCAGGCGGTATGGCTCCGGTATCTCCAAAGAGGTAGACGAACTCAGAGGCATCGACCAAGTCATCATAGGGCTCGACGAAAAGGAGGATAAAATCATTCGGAGCGAGTCCGGGAATCGAGAAGGCATTCCATGTGAGTGACCAGGGGCTGGAGGGATCGACAATGTAGTAACCGTCGAGGAAATCCTGTGCATTCAGGTTGGTGAAGTAGGGCTGGTTGGGCATGTTTTCACCGATAAGAGGCTGCGTACCGAGGCTGGTGTTGCGAATGCCGTCTTCACCGAAATCGAAGGCGAAATCGAACGTTCCACCACCGGTGAAAGTGTTCAGTGCCGTGCGCGTATTGAATACAGGGCTATCATAATAGGCGTCGAACGTGTCTCCATCCTGTTCAGGGATAAAATTGAAAGTGTTTTCGTTAAAACTGATAGTAGCTCCGTTGAGTGTATACGGAGTCAACGGATCGAGCCGAAGATCGGAGATGAGATCATAAGAGATAAATTCATCGGGACCGCCGGGTCCGGACTGAGTATCATACTGGAATTCGCCGAGAAGGAGGAGTTCGACATCCGGAATCGATTGAGCAAAGGATATACAGGTGAATCCGCAAAGAAGAAAGGGAAACAGGAAACGCTTACTCTGCATGAAAAGAGTGCTAAAGGTAACGGTAAAGAAAGTCAATCGAGATAACCCGATAAGCGGCTCTTTTTCAGTAGGTTCCGTGCTTAAACGGGCAGATTTACCTGAGCTGGTGTTAACAAGTAAAATAACTCCTTCTTGCGCGACCGGACCGGATAAATGAGACTATCAAGGATGCCCACCGCAGAGAAACCCTTTGTCCATCTACACTGCCACAGCGACTATAGCCTGCTGGATGGGTGTGCCCGGGTGGACCGTTACATGGAGCGCTGCCACGAACTGAATATGCCGGCGATGGCGCTGACGGACCACGGCAACCTATTCGGGGCGATCAACTTCTACCGGGCGTCAAAAAAGGCGGGGATCAAGCCGCTGATCGGCTGCGAGATCTACCTTGTGCATGACCACAAGATGGATGAGAAGCCCCGCCGGGACCGCAACCGCTCGGACGACATCAATGACGTGCCGCTGGAGGAACTGCAGCCGGAAGATTTTCCGAGAAACCAGATCCACCACAAGACGATCATCTCGAGGAATTTCAAGGGATACCAGATCCTGGTGCGGCTGGTGTCCGA
>CAYQCG010000005.1:0-15937 GCA_964415925.1 uncultured Puniceicoccaceae bacterium
AACGCTTCGATCACAGTATGCCTTTATGTGAAGAGGTAGCTATAAGGATCCCTGAAGCTGTTGAAAGGATTCTGGAAATACTTTGCTCTGAATTATTTCATACAAAAAAGGAAGGATCGCACCATGCATGAGGTAACATTATTCAAGCACCTGCTGGAAAAAGTAGAAGAGCTGGCACGCGAAAATAATGCAACACAGGTTACTAAAATCAAAATTCGCCTGGGTGCACTATCAAATATCTCTCCAGGACACTTCCGTGAACATTTCGATGAGGTGAAACCGGATAGTATGGCTAAGTTTGCTGAACTTGAGATCAAGCAGATGTCGGATGAAACGGATCCGGATGCACAGGAAATCATCCTAGAAAGCATAGAAGTGGAATAAGTGATGCCTCTGCCGCATGCAGTTAGTGCAGTAAATTTCCTGCCAGTTATCACGGACCAGCGCCTTCGAATCAGGATCAAGGGATTGGTACAGGGAGTGGGTTTCAGGCCGTTTGTTTTTCGCCTGGCCAATGAACTCGGTTTGACTGGGTGGATTCGCAACGATGACCTTGGGGTCATTGTTGAAGCTGAAGGGAATCGAATCAAACTAGCCCAGTTCCTCTTACGCATTAGATCTGATAAGCCGCCTCATAGTCTGATTGAGGAGATTGATATTTCTCGTCTGGAAAGAAATGGAGAGAAGAACTTTTATATATCCGGGACTGATACGAGCGGTGACAATCACACACTGGTGCTGCCGGATATAGCGACTTGCCCGGACTGCCTGAACGAATTGAAAGACAGGAGTAACAGGCGTTACCGTTATCCTTTTAACAACTGTACTCACTGCGGTCCGCGTTATACAATAGTTAAACGGATGCCTTATGATCGCCCGTTTACAACCATGCATGAATTCCGGATGTGCCCAAGGTGCAGGGAAGAGTACGAAGATCCTGCCAACCGACGGTTCCATGCCCAGCCTATTGCTTGTCCAGTTTGTGGTCCTCAACTCAACTTCTTCTCACTGGAGGATGACCGATATGCTTTTGGTGAAGATGCTTTGCAACTAGCAATTGAGGTAATCCGCACAGGTAGAATTCTCGCACTCAAAGGAATGGGCGGATTTCAGTTGATGGTGGACGCACGCAACGATATCGCTGTTTATCGATTGAGAAAGCGTAAGGTCAGGGAAGCCAAGCCCTTTGCTATTATGGTCCCTGATCTTCATTCTGCAGGGGAGTTATGCACGATCTCCAGGCCTGAAGCTCGCCTCCTGTCGTCTCCGGCTTCACCAATCACCCTATTGAAAAAGAACGTTAGTGGCTTCGAGACTGTTGCCCCGGATAATCCTGAATTGGGAATCATGCTTCCATACACGCCACTTCATCATTTACTAATGGATGAACTGGGATTTCCTGTAGTGGCTACAAGTGGAAACCGGTCCGATGAGCCGATTTGTATCGATGGTTTAGAGGCGAGAGTAAGACTCGCAGGCATTGCAGATGCTGTTCTTGATCACAACAGGCAAATTGCCAGGGCTGTAGACGACTCGGTCGCACGTGTAATCATAGGTAAAGTGCAAGTATTGAGACGAGCCCGCGGTTATGCACCCTTACCGATCACAGTAGGCAGACAATTACCCTCGATGCTATCGGTGGGTGGACATTTAAAGAATACAATCGCGGTCACGCGAGGACGGTGTATCTTTGTCAGCCAGCATATTGGAGACCTGGAGACCCGCGAGGCGCATAACGGATTTTTACGTACGGTAAAAGATTTCCCAAAACTTGTTTCATCGAAGCCACAACAGATAATCTGTGATCTGCATCCAGATTATCTGACTACACATTTTGCCGAAGATTCCGAATTACACGTAGAGAAAATACAGCATCACTTGGCCCACGTTTATGCGTGTATGATGGAACATCATTTGAAGCCACCCTTGCTGGGAGTTTCCTGGGATGGCACAGGCTACGGGGACGACGGTGCGATCTGGGGTGGTGAATTCTTCGAAATCGGAACTGTCAGGCACACCCGTAAAGCTCACCTTCGGTATTTCCCGCTCATTGGTGGAGACCAGGCGGTAAGGGAGCCAAGGCGTGCTGCATTGGGTCTAATATATGAAATGACAAATGGCGACCTGAAGGAAGCTGAAGTTACTTTACTGAACAGTCTATTCACGTCCGATGAGCTACAAAGGTTAGTGCAAGCCCTTACGTCGGGAGTGAATACGGTGAATACTTCAAGCATTGGCCGGTTATTTGATGCGGTCAGTAGTTTGCTTGGGTTATGCCTTTATAATGAATACGAAGGGCAGGCAGCCATGCGCCTGGAGTGGATGGCACGTCAGGGTTCAGTATCCAACTCTTATCCTGTCAGATTCTTAGATATGCCACCCCTTACGGTTGATTGGATTCCTCTGATTCAGGGCATTCTTGAAGATCTGAAGCACAGTGTGCCAAAAGCAAATATCGCACTGAAGCTGCATCATTCACTCGCCAAAGTTATTTGCACGGTTGCCCGTAAGACCGGATACGAAACTGTATTACTTACGGGCGGTTGTTTTCAAAACCGTTTACTGACTGAGATGACAGTGAAGCTGTTAACCAGGGAAGGTTTTAGAGCCTGCTGGCATGAGAAAATTCCACCCAATGATGGGGGCTTGGCTTTTGGACAAATAGCTGCAATGATTCACCGAATTAATTCGAGATAAGGATGTGTCTGGCGATTCCAGGTAAAGTCATTTCGATCTCCGGGTCTGATCCATTGATGCGACTGGGTATGGTGGACTTTGAGGGGATACGAAAAGAAATCAATCTCGCATTTACACCGGAAGCCAATGAGGGAGACTACGTCCTCGTCCATGTGGGTTTTGCCATCAGCATAGTCGATGAAGCTGAGGCAAAGCGTGTATTTGAGACATTAAGGGAGTTGGGTGAAGTGGAAGAGTTGGAGTTGGATTCCCCATGAAATTCATTGACGAATACCGTGATCCCGACACCGTTGCGAAACTGGTTAAGGCAATCCATGGTACAGTCACCCAGAACTGGACTTTGATGGAGATTTGTGGTGGCCAGACCCATGCAATTGTTCGTTTCGGATTGGATGAACTGCTTCCAAATGTAATTTCATTGGTCCATGGTCCGGGATGTCCGGTTTGCGTGACTCCAATTGAGTTAATAGACAAAGCGATACAAATTACGAAACTCTCTGACGTAATCCTCTGTTCCTTTGGAGATATGCTCAGGGTGCCAGGAACAGATGGCGACCTTATTTCTGCAAAGGCAAAAGGTGGTGATGTGCGGGTTGTTTACTCGCCGATGGATTCACTGAGAATTGCCCGGGAGAACCCGCAAAAGCAGGTTGTGTTTTTTGCTGTTGGTTTCGAAACAACTGCACCAGCGAATGCCATGGCTGTCTATCAGGCTCGTGAGAATCGGGTCCGGAATTTTTCGCTACTAGTCTCCCATGTGCTCGTTCCACCTGCAATGGAGGCATTGCTTTCTTCTGAAGAGAACTGTGTACAAGGTTTTCTGGCAGCGGGACATGTATGTACGATTATGGGCCAATCCGAATACGAACCTATTGCCCGAAAATACCACGTTCCGATTATTATTACGGGTTTTGAGCCTTTGGATATCCTGGAAGGAGTTTACCATTGTGTCCGGCAACTTGAACAGGGTCGTTGCGAGGTTGAAAACCACTATGCCCGGTCAGTCCGCAGTGATGGCAATCTGCATGCACAAAAGATTATTAAAGAGGTTTTTGAAGTCATTCCCAGAAAATGGCGGGGAATCGGATTGTTGCCAGGGAGCGGTCTAGGCTTGAGAGAAGACTTCAGAGCCCATGATGCGGAAGTGCTTTTTGGCTTGAATTCCATAGATGTTGAGGAATCGAAGGAGTGCATTGCCGGAGAAGTGCTAAGGGGTATCAAAAAGCCCTTTGAATGCCCTGCTTTTGGAACGAAGTGTAAGCCGGAGCATCCATTGGGCGCACCAATGGTATCTTCAGAGGGGGCATGTGCGGCTTACCACAATCATCGCCGGAATGCTTATGTCTGATAATTACCATGGTCTTCAATCGGATAGTTTTGCTCTACAATGCCCATTTCCGATTAACGACTATCCTGAAATCACAATGGCACACGGAGGAGGTGGTCGCCTCTCACAGCAACTGTTGGAGGAGATGTTTTTCCCGGCATTGGGAAATCCTTTCCTGGAACAAAAGACGGATGGTGCAATTCTTGAACTGGATTCCAGTCGCATGGCCATTTCCACCGACTCTCATGTTGTATCCCCGCTGTTTTTCCCGGGAGGCGATATTGGCAAGCTCGCTGTTTATGGAACAATAAACGATTTGGCAGTAAGTGGAGCTAGACCCCGCTACCTCAGTGCAGGTTTTATACTGGAGGAAGGTTTTTCGACACATAACTTGTGGAAGATTCTTCAGTCTATGAAGGAAGCTGCCAGGGAAGCAGGTGTGTGTATTGTTACAGGGGATACGAAAGTTGTTGAACGAGGCAAGGGTGACGGCCTTTATCTGAATACTACTGGAATTGGTGAAATTGTTTTCAATCCGCCACCAGTTCCGGAGAATGCTCGAAACGGTGATAATGTGATCTTGTCAGGGGATATAGGACGACATGCGGTTACGATTATGGCTCTGCGAGGAGGACTGGAATTTGAAACCTCTTTGCAAAGTGATTGTGCTGAAGTTTGGTCTACAATAGAAGCGATTCTGAGAACGGGAGCCTCTGTCCACTGCATGCGCGATCTGACGCGGGGCGGACTTGCCACAGCATTACTGGAAATCATGAGCAAGGCCTGCCTGGCACTGGAATTACGCGAGGAGGCAATTCCTGTCTGCCGGGAAGTCCGTGCCGCTTGCGATTTGCTTGGGCTTGATCCTTTGTATGCAGCAAATGAAGGACGATTTATAATTTTCGTTCCTGAATGCGATACAGTCAAGGTATTGGATACATTGAAGTCGCTTCCACATGGTGAGAATGCCTGTGTGATTGGCAGGATTGTGGATGGTAGTCCGGGCCAGGTCGATCTGGTTACACGTATAGGCACGCGGCGCGTGGTCTCGATGCTCAGTGGAGAGCAGTTACCGCGTATTTGCTAGTTTACAGCATTGCTTTAATGGGCATTCTTAATTTTGCCCCAACATGAAATACTCACTCTTCAATACCCTTACCCTGCTGGGTTTTGTTGTTTTAACCATTAACCTTCAAGGAGCGACGGTGCTCCCCAGAATTAATGAAACAATGACGGAGTTGGTCGAAATGGGTGAATTTTCCGGTGCGGTTACATTGGTCGCTTCCAGTGATTCGATCCTGCACTTGGGTGTTGTTGGCATGCGATCGCTTGACCCACCTTTACCAATGACCGAAAACACGATTTTTCGTATCGCCTCCATGACAAAACCGATTACAGGTGCGGCAATACTGGTCCTTCAGGAAGATGGACTTCTTGATTTGGATGATCCGGTCTCGGACTATTTGCCAGAATTTACAAAGCTCCAAACTCCTTCGGGTCGCACTGCTAATATTACGATTCGGCAGTTGCTCAACCATACCTCAGGTTTGGGAGACATCCCTAGGGAAGAAACCTATACCTACCACTCCCTTGCTGACCTAGTCCCTTTTTATGTTACTTTACCGATGGAATTTGAGCCAGGAGCCCAATGGAGTTATTGCCAGTCCGGCATGAATACTGCCGCCCATATTGTCGAACGGGTCAGTGGTCTGCCCTATAACGTCTTTCTTCAGCAGCGTATTTTCGGTCCTCTGGGAATGCAGGATACCACCCACTACCTCAATGCCAGCCAGCGACACCGCCTCGCTGTTTCTTATGTGGTATCAGACGATTTAACGATCCGCATTCCGCAGGTCAGCCCGCGTCTCGATCTGGATCCTAACCGGATCCCCTATGGGAATTCCGGCCTCTTCAGCACAGCACGTGACTACGTCTGCTTTGCACAAATGCTTTTAAATCGTGGCACATTGGATGGGCAACGCGTCCTCTCACCTGAAGCAGTTGAGGAAATGACGACTATTTCCACAGGTAATATTTCCATCCGAAATGAAAACCATACAGGGTGGGGCGTGGCCACTGCAGTCATACGCAAACCGGAGGATGCAACTGAAGTGCTATCGCCCGGATCTTTCGGACATGGTGGTTCATGGGGCACTCAATGCTGGATTGATCCAAACAGGGATGTGATTTACCTCCTGATGATCCAGAGGCGTGATACACGTCGCGGTGAGATCACTCAGCTTGTCAGGGAGCGTTTCCAGCAATCTGCATTTGACGCAGTGTTTGTGAATTAGCGCGGTGCATGGTGCTCGGGGGGGGACTTGAACCCCCATGTCCTCGCGGACACATGAACCTGAATCATGCGCGTCTGCCAATTTCGCCACCCGAGCAGTGTAGCTCAAACAATAAGCATGCTCTATATCGGCACTTTTAGTCAAGATCTGGTAATTAGGGTTGGCAGATACAATCCTAAATATCGTTAATATGTATTTGACCATTATTTTACATATTTGCATTTTACTATTCTCTCATGAAGGTCATCTGCTGGGTTTTGATGCTATGCCTGCCTGTAATGGTAAATGCACAATTTACCAATGCTCTGACGTTCCAGCAGGGTTTTGAGATCTTTGATGCCGTCACCGGTCCTACGGGTGTAACTTATCTGGATGGGCAAGACGCTGAAATCCGGGAAGATCTGCCCGACTCAAATTTTGATGCCGGATCCGAAGCCGATCCTACCGTCACACTCACCGTAGATTCGGATGATAATAATATCGAAGCAGGAAACCAGGAGGCCATTGGGCTCTTCCAGTTCAGGAATATCTTTGGCAACAATGCAGGGCAAGTTCCCCTGGGATCCAGTATCTTCATGGCCTCATTCAATTTCACCATAGATAATCTGGGGAATACCTCGCTACTGTATCAGTTGAATGCACCTTGGAGCGAAGATACGGTGACATTTAATAGCTTCGGCAACCCCAGTGACGGTTTGGCGCTTGGGGTAGATACGGTGGGTTCGCCCATTGCGATACCGGAAACGGAAAATGATACGGGTGGTCCGGGAGATGTGACACGGATCATATCAGTCGATGTAACCACTACCGTTACCGCCTGGGCGAATGGTGACCCGAACTATGGGTTTGCCCTTGTCAGCGATCCCACTGGCCCACGGTTCGGAGACGGTGTGGATGTCATTATTAACGAGGAGATTACGTTAGACGGCTCACGACCGTCGCTCAGCATCTACTTTACTCCAGTACCTGAGCCCCGCACTTACGCCTTGATTGCCGGGCTAGTTGTGACCGGTTTTGTCGTTTGGCGCCGTCAGGGCAGGCTTGAATAATGACCCATCCCGCCTTTTAGGGTTGAGTTTTCTACCATGTTGCCGTCATCTTCCCATTGACACTTGGAGAGATGGCTGAGTGGCCGAAAGCGCCCGCCTGCTAAGTGGGTGTAGCCCTCTAAGGCTACCGAGGGTTCGAATCCCTCTCTCTCCGCCAGTTTGAAGACGCAGTTACCGAAAGCGTCGGCCAGAGCGAAACGAAAACCCGAGTACAGGGTCCGTTCATAAACACAGTGAGCAGGCCTGTGGTTTCTCTCCACCATAAGATTATTGTGACAGAAGTGCTGTCTTGTTTTTAACTGTAGAATTAAGATAATGTACGCTATGTCTGAAATGTCCAAACGAGAAGAGGAACAGCGTCAGATCGGTAATGCCTTTGCCACAAGCTTCATGATTGAAGAGCTAGAGACACAGATTGATGCCATAGAGCGCTACGAACTGGCTCCCGTATTTCTCAACTGGTTGCCTCGAGAGGGCAAAGTGCTGGAGGCGGGCTCAGGCTCTGGCAGAATTGCCGGCTGGCTCTTGCGCAAGGGCTTTGAAGTCGTGGGGATGGATTGGAGCGAGGAATTGAATCAGAGAGCCCGACAACTGCTGCCAAAGGCTCAATTTGTAACTGGGGACATTCGAGAAACACCTTTCGAAGACCACAGCTTTGCCTCGATACTGGCATTGGGCGCTGTGGAGCATTCCCTTGAAGGCCCCTTACCGGCCTTGAAAGAATTCTACCGTATCCTCAAGCCTGGTGGCATCCTCATCAACACAGTACCTTACGGAGGCACCCTGCGCAGATGGTCGATACGTATCCGGGAAAACAATATCATACGTCGGTGGGCCGGAAAACGCTACTTTAAGTCGCAGGCTTTGCAGCAGGCATATTCAGGTAGTGTGGCTGAGTGGGCTCCCCGTCTCTGCTACAATGCCGAGACACCTTTTTTCTATGAATACTCATTCAACCGCCAACAAATAGATGCTTTTGTCGAGGCGACCGGTTTTGAGACCCTGGAATCATGGGTGGGGTTCAAGAGGGATGGACTGTATCATAACTTCGGACCACTCGCCTGTTGCTACAACAAGAAGTCAGGGCATCATCCCACTCTGCTGGGCAAGCTACTCATGAGATTACTACCCGCAGAAGCGTATGGTCATATGCTTATCCATATTCTTAAAAAATCATAACCACAGTACGCTTGGGAGAAACCATTTTAAATATAGGCTATAAACCTTACGCTCGTATTCTTGACTCGATCAGGAAAATTTAGAACATCAGAAATACACACCAATTAAAAACTCTACTTAGCCTGTCGTATGAAAACCATTATACTATGCACTCTTGTGCCCGCGTTGTTTATTTCGCACGCACTTCACTCACAGATTGTCAAGGTAGACATTGCTGGCGTTATTGACGCCACCCACTTCCTTGATCCGTCCGGCACCTTTGCTATTGGCGGCGACTACACGCTCTCGTTTGAGTATGATTCCACTGCTGTTGCCGATAGTGTCAGCGGCGGAACTGCTAACTTCAATAACCTGGTCCAGAACGTCGTTTTCGAATACGAAAACACCTTCACGGGGACACTCAACGGTATGGACGTGGACCAATTGAATGGTAGCTTTGACCGCTTCCGAGCCAGCACCATACAAGCAGCTCCGGGCTTTGCTGACACCAATGGCGGTACCTTCAACCGTATGTTGATTCAGCTTCGCGATAACAGCGCGACCCTGTTTGCCGGAAATGCAAATGCAGCCTCATTGCTGACCTCCATGGAAACAACTGATTTCACGATCAATAGTGCACTAACCAGTTTCGTTTATCTGAAGTGGGGCGGGGGCAACGGTTCCAGTGACTTTTTCGATGGAACCACCCAACTTCGCGGAAAGATTGACAGTGTATCCTCTGTATTGGTGCCGGAAGCTTCCCATATGGGAATTATGATCGCAGCCATCATGGGTGCGTTCACACTCTACCGTAGATTCCGGGCTAACTCCTAAATCTACCGCCAATAAATTTGTGTACAAGAGCGACCCGGTTTCCTCCGGGGCGCTTTTATTTTCTAACCTGTCCGGCACACACGGTAATCTGCAATCTTGACCTGAGAAAATCACCCAGACAAACCGGTATAACACGGGAACATGAAAGACAGGTCTAATCCGGACTGGGTACTAGAAAGACCCTCAGTCGATGGTATCCATCGTTCTTCATTCAGGGGCGGCGTACTGTAGGTTGGGGAAAGGGCATTTTCGAGTATATTGCAGATCCTTTACGTGGTCATTCTGGCCCGCTTACTGGAACCTTCAGACTTTGGTCTCGTCGCCTATGCAATCGCCGTCTTTGGATTCGTCGAGTGTTTCAATGATTTAGGATTACCATCGGTCATTGCGGTGGAGGACAAACTATCCCGTAGTGCCCTGGATGGCCTCTTCTGGATCATCAACCTTCTGAATGTGGCACTGGCATGTCTCTTTTTCCTGTTCGCCCCCATTATTGCCGATTTCTTTGAGTATCCTGAATTGACCGCGGTTCTTCAGGTAATGTGCCTGATTCCCGTATTAGCTGGCTTTAACGCCATACCCCTGGCATTGCTGAGAAGGCGGATGGCCTTTTCTGTAATATCACTGGCACGGGGTATTGGGCTGATCACTGGTGTGGGTTGCGGGATTGTTCTGGCCCTGCAGGGTTTTGGCTACTGGGCACTGGCACTGATAAGGGTTGTTGCCTTGGCGGTTGAAGCACTTTTTTACTGGCCCTGCTGCCACTATCGACCTGCCTTGGTTAAATTGGAGTCGAATTTACTCACGCATCTTAATTTGGGCGGGCATATTCTGATTTCCAGAATTGCCAATTATGTAGGAAGTCAGACAGACCGCTTGCTATTAGGCTATATCGCTAGCCATACCCAATTGGGATTTTACTATTGCGTACACCGGATTGCGGTCAGTCCCGCCAGTCAGATTAAGATTATTGTCAATCAAGTTGGGTTGAATGCCTTGTCGGGACTTAGGCAAAAAGCCGATGCTTACAAGAAATACTATCGAGTGCTGATGCAGCTACATACCTTATCGGTGTTGCCGATCCTTTGCCTGGTTGTGATCTTTCCTGTAGAGATCATAACATGGATACTCGGCAGTAAGTGGAATGAAGCAGCCATATTTCTGCCTCCGCTGGCCCTGGCAGCCTACCTGTCTTTGCTGCAGAATTTACTTCTCTTGAATCTACTGCCCCATAAGCAGTCCAAATTATTCATGTATCTCTCGATCGCGGGAGCCGCGACGACAACCTGCGGATTTCTAATCGGCAGTAATTGGGGGGCCATTGGAGTCGCATGGGGCTTTGCCTTATCTTTTCTTAGGATCGTTCCGTACTACTTTATTATAAAACCCTATGTTCCGTTGAGCCTGCCCGAACTGATGAGCCTGTTTACTCGTCTGGGCCTGAAACTCTTCACAGCCGCGGTTGTTGGCTATGCCGCGTATTGGGGAATTGGAGACAACCAGCAACTTAACCTGGTGATCGCCATGACTGGCTTTGTCGGATTCTACGTGCTGCTTAACTACAGTTCTATTAGGATAGTACTTACCACATTTAAAAAGCTCAAAGAATAACCTCATAGGTATTGAGTGTCTCCCCATCATGATAGAGGGGAGTTTTTACCGGATAGCAGAAGAGTAAGTCGCATTGTTTTAGAGAGAAGGGGGGCTCAGATAAATAAACCGCCGAACCAATAGCTGCACGCACACCGGCACCGTGGGTAATATCCAGATTAGGACTCTTGAGGTTTTTTGATTGTATATAATGCTCGGTTACTAATATTGACTTACCCTTAGGTAAGTTCTCTAGAACTTGTTAGATCTCTGCGTTTGCCAAGTGCTGCAAGACCTGGCGCAGCAAATACACATCACCCTCGGGAAGAGGATCCTGCAGCAGGTTCGCACAGCTGAAGCTTATGTTTTCTCCTCCATGGGTCTGATCATTGTGCTGAATCAGCTCCGGGACTACATCCACTCCTGAATAACGCATACCCGGCTTGATCAGTTGTTGCCCAATCGTGAAATCACCACAACCCAGATCCACAATGTGATTGTAGCCATGTGAATCTATGTAAGCCGCTACATATTCAATGTAGTCAAGATGGTCGGCCAGATTGCTTCCACATCCTGAGCAGAAAGGAGTATTCTGATTGTACAGGTCTGAACCCCAGAGACGCTGCTGGTAGATGAGGCGGAAAGCATTCTGCACTGAGGTACGGGCAATATAATAATCCAGTATGCGCCGTTTCAGACGATAAGCGAACTTACGTAAAGCCCCTGGTTTTACTTTGTCTGTTCTAGCTGTTGCCATACCTCGTTCCATTGCGTGGAGAAAAGACTGAATTGAAAGTTACTCAAGACATAATCGCGGGCCTGCAGACCCATTTGACGCGCTACAGTTTGGTCCTTCAAGACGCGATATAGGGCTTCTTCGACGCTATCAGGCTCAGCATCGACAAGGTAACCCGTGCGGTCATCCACAACACAGTCAGTCTGACCGCCAACCTTGCTGGCGATTACAGGCGTCCCAAAGTAACCCGCTTCGATATAGACAATACCGAAGCCTTCCCCCTGAATTTGCCCTTGTTTATTTTGGTATAGGGAGCTGGGCATCGCGAAAACCCAGGCTTTCTGGTAGAGCTTGGAAAGTGTGGCCAAGTCTACTCTTCCGGTAAATTCAACACGATCCAGAATACCAAGGGCTTGGGCTTGTTCGCGTAAGTCATTTTGCAGGGGACCTTGTCCAACTATGGTGTATTGAACTTTGCGACCTAATTTTTCTTCCAGACTGGGTATCGCTTCGAGGATTATATGGTGTCCCTTGTAACGGCAATTAGAATCCAGACGACTAACCGTTAGGATGTGTGGCTTTTTATCAAGATCATGACTGGGTTGGTCCTGCAGTTCCCTGAAATCCACGCAGGGGTGTATAATACATACTCTTGACTTTTGATCCTCCGGTAAACGTTGGCGGATGCTTTCTGCGGTGTAGGAACTTACCGCCACGATGAGATCACACTGTAGCAGTGCAGATTTTTGCACTGGGTTCCATTCATCCCAAACCTCGGCACCATGGGTCAGCAGAATGATGGGGGTCTTGATCGAATTACTTTTTCTCGCCTCCAGAATAGGAGGCAAGAGGTGTAAATGTCCTACCACCCAGAGATCTGCACTATCGCCGAACTTGCGAAAGCTTCTGGACAGGAAATGATTACGGTAACGGCGTAGGATACGATTAGGCAAATTGAAAGGCGTAAGGTAGCTATTTCTGGTAATCGGAAAGGGGCCATCATAATGCAATCCCTCATCAAGGATGATGAGTTCGTGGTTATGATGCACCACGGCCTCCGCAACCTTGCACATAAGCAGTTCGATACCGCTGTAATTTTGAAATAGCGAGTTACAAAGTCCAATACGCATGAGACTACCGGCGAAAAAGATACTCCTTTGTATCGGGGACCCCAGCACTGCAGGCTGCCGCTTGCCAGTTGCTAAATTTTTGCATATTAATGGGATTTATACTTATTGGCTTGATAATAGAAAAATCAAATTTGGGCGTTTCCCGACCTATAAGCTTGTATATTTTGTTCATAGTATTTGCAGGTTCTGTGCAAAAGTCCTCGTAACGAACTGAGAGGAAATTATTCCTAAACAGTTTTTGCCCTGTGGACTCAACCATCTGGAATATCATATGCCAAAACCAGAGCAATTTGACTACGGCGGCAGAATCCAGAGAAGGGTTGCCTGCATTTCCCCTATCCTGAGTTAAGCATTTTTTGATAACAGATTCCATTGCCCAGTGGTTAAATCCTTTTCTGAGTTGGAATAAACGACGTTGTCGTCGAAACCGTAACCATTTGTAAAGTAGGGAATTTGGTCCTGAGGGCACTAGATGTGAGTATGCCCAGTTGGCGGGTGCGCGATGTAAATGAATGAATAAGGTTTCAGGAAATAGACCATGGAGATCTGTTATTTTGAAGTAACAGCGAGTGGTATCGATAACTGTATTCTCAGACTGGGAGCTGAGCCAGATCAAGTATCGCTTCTGTTCCTCGGTGAGTGTTGGTGATATTTCTTCTTCGGGTAGTATGGGCGTGTAGTTAAGTTGAAATGCCTCCGGTGATCGGTGCCAGAGTTGCATAAATTCGTCGTGAGTGCCTTTTTCGTGATCAAGTGGGAGGTCTTTCCACAATGGATTGAAAGGTTCGTCCAAACACAGGAATTGCCTGTCCTGTCGCAGTGTTCGCCAGAATATAGTTGTGCCTGAACGTCTTAAGCCTGAGAAAATGAGCTTCATTACCTTAATTACGGTTTGTATATAGTAACCTCAATGATGGTAAATAATGAATTCACTGGGTTGGTTGACCAATGAAGTTACTGATGATCGACTAGAACAAAGCAATGCCAATCCTAACGAAAAGATTCAGAACGGATATTCGAATCGGTATGGCTGGACCTATCGAAGTGGATGCCTTTAAAAAATATCTTCATACGCAAAGCTACGCAAGCGGACGTGGATTGGGCCTCGGCGGTCCGAGCGTTAACCGTTTGGCATGTGGTTTACTGGCACATGGTTGCATCTTGGATTTATTTTCACTGGAAAGAAGGGCAATAGAAAGTCTGCATCTAAAAGGTGATCAACTAAGCATAGACTTAGGCCCATTTCGACGTGGCCGTTATCGCTCAATCGATGTTTTCAGGGTTGAGCGTCGGTTTCTAAAGAATACCATTCGCCGAAGACAACCAGTGCTGGTGCATGCTCACTGGAGCTACGAGTATGCCTGGGCAGCTCTGGACAGTGGAATTCCTACTGTTGTATCCGTTCGGGATTGGGCTCCAGATATCCTGCGACTGATGAAGGATAAGTTATATCGTACGCTACGCCTGATGATGAACTGGTATGTCTTATCACGTGCACGTTATGTTACTGCCAATTCACCACATATACAGAAGAAACTTGAAAATAAACTAAGGCGTCGAATACCACTACTGCCGAATAGTCTACCAGACGAATACTATTCTGGACGCGAGGTCGAGGCTCAAGATCTTCATTTTCCACTCTATATCTGTGTAGGGAACGGCTTCAACCCGCTGAAAAACGAGAAGACTTTGCTGCATGCCTTTGCTGAAGTAAAGAAGCACCAGCCATCAGCTCGGTTGGCCATGATTGGGGCCAACATGGGTCCGGGAGAAGCTGCTCAAAAGTGGGCTCGAACAATGGATCTTGAGCAAGGTGTCGACTTTCGGGGTAAGGTGAGTCACAAAGACCTCTTCATGCTGATGGATCAATCAACTGCGCTTGTTCACCCTTCCAGGGAAGAGTCGTTCGGCAATGTCTTGCTGGAAGCAATGAGTCGCGGGCTGCCGTGCATTGGCGGAGAGAATTCCGGTGCGGTTCCCTGGGTTTTGGATGGCGGCAAGGCAGGCGTGTTGGTCGACATCAACCAAAGTGAGGCGATAGCCCGGGCAATGCTCAAACTGACGACTGAACCGGGAACATGGGCACATTTCTCAAATGCCGGCTACACCTTTTCTTGGGCGAATTTTCGTAACAGTGTTGTATCGGCAAGACACCTGGAATATTACAAAGAAGTGCTGGAAGCTGAACAAACGCGGCAATCATTGTGAATAAAAGCAACCTCAAGGTTCTGCATATCCTGAACGAATTGCGCCCGTCCGGTGCTGAGGTCATGCTCAAAGTTGCCAGTCCAGTCTTCGCACGTCATGGCTGCGACAGCCATATCCTCTCCGTTGGGGATCATCGTTTGGGATTCTATGCAGAGACACTTCGTGAGGCTGGCTACACATTGCATCACATTCCGTTCAAGCGTTATGGGCCCCTGATATCACCGCGTTTTATAAGCCGCATTCATGAGTTTATTAAGATTATGAACTTCGATGTCGTACATATTCACCCGGAGCGAGGCAATTTCACTCTGGCCAGTATTTGCTATTTATGCGGGGTTGGCAGTATTGTCAGGACAGTCCATCACATATTTCCACAGCCAATGAGCTTGAAGGGTGTGATTCAAAGGCCGGTCAAGACTATCCAGCGCTTGATCATGCGGAACACTATGGGAGTTGCGATAGTGTCTATCAGTATTTCCGGCCAGGAGAACGAAAAGCGGGTATACTTCAGTCGTAACCATTTAATTCCCAACTGGTATGATGATGACTACTTTGTTCCGCCAAATCCTGAAATACATCAGGATGCGAGGGACTCTTTAGGTATAGGTAAAGATATATTTGTGCTTATTTCTGTTGGTGGCAACTGGGAGTATAAAAACTATGATCTTGTTGTTAAAGCGTTGGCTCAGCTGCCGCCGGAATTCAAAATTCTTTACTTGCAAGTAGGTCCGCAGGGAGAAGGCAGACCACTGGAAATTCTTGCCGAGTCTCTTGGCGTCGCTGATAAAGTGCGTTGTTGCGGAACAGTTTCTGACATCCGCAAGTATCTTTATGCCGCAGATCTTTATCTCATGCCTTCCAGTATCGAAGGCTTTGGATGTGCCGCAGTCGAGGCAATGGGTTGCGGACTGCCT
>CAYQCG010000006.1:0-15479 GCA_964415925.1 uncultured Puniceicoccaceae bacterium
GTTGGTGAAGACCGGTCCCTTTTTGAAGACAAACTCCTTGACCGACTCGTCGTAGACTGAAACCCCGATGATGTCGCTGGGCAGCAGGTCGCTGGTGAACTGGAGCCGCGCGAACCCGCAGTCGATGGCCCGCGCCATGCAGTAGGCCAGGTTTGTCTTCCCCACCCCGGGTAAATCCTCGATCAGCACATGTCCCCCGGCCGCCAGGCAGACCAGTGCCTGCTCCACCACCCGGTCCTTTCCCTTGATGGTCTTGCCGATTGCCTCTTTCAGGGTGTTAAGCTGGGTCTTAACGGCCGGTGCTGGAATGGTTTGTTTCATAGGTCAACTATATCGGTCTTTCCGACAGGAAGTAAACCCCGTTGGGTTCATTAAAAAGCACCTGCACGAAACCGATGTTCTGCTCGATATTCAGTTACTCAGGCAGAACTTCGAGAGTTCTGACTTGTGCTGCAAGTCTCATGACTTCTAGCTTGTTTGCATGACTACCCCCGACGAAATCCTCGCTGCGAATGCCGATTACGCAGCCAGTTTTGGGGACAAGGGCCAACTAAGTGCCCCACCCCAGAGACAGTTTGCCGTTTTGACCTGCATGGACGCACGTCTGGATCCCGCAGCCTTTGCCGGTCTGCGGGAGGGCGATGCCCATGTTATCCGCAATGCCGGCGGACGGGCAGATGAAGGCGCAATACGCTCCCTTGTTATATCGACCCGGCTTCTTGCCACAAAGGAGATCTTTGTTATTCATCATACAGACTGCGGAATGCTGACCTTCACAGACGATGAAATGAGGCAAAGGATGCGTGAAACTTTACCGGATTCCCCTCCTCTTGCAGACTCCATCGCCTGGATGTCATTTCGGAATGTCGAGCAATCGGTGATTGACGACGTGCATATCATTCGCTCCCACCCGCTGATTAAAAAGACAATACCAATATACGGATACCTCTACGGGGTGGATGACGGCAGACTGGTAGAGGTATGTGCGGCGACGGAGATAGGAAAACCACTCGAATAACGTCATTATCCTAACGTGTAAGCTAAGTCGATTTGCTTACCTTTCAAATGAAGGCTGCGTAGGCCCTCCCGTTTTTCGCTAAGAAAGCGTAAAATGCGACCGTATTCCCGACAGTCGCTTGTCAATCTGACGACGTTTATGCTATCAAATAAACATATGAAAGGGGGAACTGCATTACTTGTCGCACTCTGTCTGAACGCAGCCGCTGCAACTGAAGAAAGAGACTACAGGGCACTTGATACCTATCTGGAGGAAGCCCATTTTACCTACCGTATCGAAAGCCATGAGCGTGCCAGCATGCTCATGCAGCAGCAGGCGTTCGAAGAGGAACTGGCACGGCTGATCAATTCGAATCCGACCGAGGCCATCCCCCGCTTTGTCTATTATATGGTGGTGGATATCGGGCGATACATTCATCTGGATACGCCGCTGGGTCGCAGTGTCCATGCTTGTATCGGCGACGAGCTTTATTGCGGAAAATTCAGGAAACAGTACGCCTACCTGACGGCTCACGTTTATGACTGGTGGTTACAATACCGGGAGGATTATCCAGAGTATGCACCATTGGAGAACTGGCTGGTTTCCGAGTTCGCCCGGGAGGCGGCTATTCCAGCTTACAAGCGGCAGCTGGAAAAAGAGGCAGAGCGCAGACGAAAGTCGTAAAGTTTCGGCTAGTCGGCTACTTCGAGCGTTTCCTCAACCGTAACGCCTTTATCTTTCATGGCTTCCAGCATTCTTGCAGGATCGACGACCATGCCCTGCAGGCATATGCCGAGCTCACAACTGAATAGCCCCTGACGGAGCTGATTGATTGATTCAACGGTAACCAGCGCGGTCAAGGCACAGGAATCCGGGTGAAAAATCTCCAGGTTAAATTTGACCGACTGCCCGGTGTCATCAGTTCCTTGAGCTTGCATTACCAGGCAAATACCCGACCGGTCTGCTGTAAAACTACGATTGGCTCGTGCAAAAAGGCTCGCCTGGAGCCCTTCGAAAAAACCCGGGGTTATCTGGTGCAGTGGATTGAGGAATCGATTAACAAAGGGACTGGAACCGCAAAGCCAGACACCCAACTCTTTCAACTCCGGTAATTTCTCCTGAAATTCCCTTAGATCCTCATAGATAACAGGCTTGCACTTGAGCTTGCCCAGACCTTGCCTGAACTCAAACTGCCTGATCCCCGCATCTATTTGATTCAACCATGAACCACTCTTGTAGTATCCGGTGTTGTAGCCATGCTCAAGACGGAAGAGTTCCCGCTTAATGGAGGAATCCTTGGGCACAGACAACCAGTCCTTCAGATTTATCGCATAGACATGGATACGTTCGAGCCTGTGGATTTTTTCCTGTGCATAACGAGCCATCATCACAGGCAAGCCGGGCAGAACTCCGCTTTCCGCGAGAAAGCAATGGCCGTAATCCCGTATAGTCTCCAGATGCTGACGGAGTAATTTCAACCTTCCGCGATGCCCGTAAAGGTCAACCAAATCCACGCGTGAACGTAGTGCAGCATCTATCATTTCCGGGCAAAACCGGCTATGCGGCACAGCTGTAACCAGCAAGTCCCAATCCTCCAACAGCTTGTCAAGAACTTCAGTGCTATCGAGAGCTATATTGTAGCTTCTTATCCTATCTGTGTCGTAGCCTTGATTCCGGACGTGCTCTTCGAAAGCTTCATCGCGTCCTTTGCGGAAAATGACTCCCAGTTCCATTTCCGTTTCATGATACATCAAATCAACCAAATGATAGGCTGTCATGAACGTATTGCCAAATATCACGCAGCGCTGTATATCTGTTCGTTTTGCTTTTGCAGGAGCCATAAAAGAATCACCAATTGACAGTAGTGAGCCAATTTCTCAGCGAGATTCAAGTATTATTGTAATTTTTTACAATATAGTTACTTTACTGCCAATTAATAACTTATGGCTTAATTATTATCGGTCATTCATCTCTATGCATATAAGATTTAAACGTGACTGATAAAGAGTAGCTTATAAAAGCAGACAGTTAGAGGATCCATTAATCGCGTGTTTGCGTAACCGTTAGTGACTCAGCCAAGGCTTTTTTCTCATCCTGCGAGAACTGATTCAGTAATTCTATGATCCTGTCGGTAAAGTCATCGCGGGTGAAGTTGGCTGTTTCGAGCAAGTAAAGTAGCAGACTACTGCGCGAAACCTGATAAACCCTTCTGCCTTTCCTGCCACGACCGCAAAGGCAGTGCCCGAGGATTGCCTGACTGTCAAAGCAGTCTCGAACATATTGTTCACTTCTTCCGATGACAGCGGCAACCTCCCTGGGCGTAAAGCATAGCTGATCCGGAGGGAGAAGGTTTTCAAAATGTCCAAAGTCAGTTCGTCTCATTGAGGAGTCGTTCAGAGTTCTCCGGAAAAGCTTTATTGCCTTGGTTCTTTCTCAAGGGCGTCTTTGTAGCCCTGATGATAGGCCTTGTGTCTTGCTGCCGCTACTGCCTCACTCAGGCGTTTGCCGAGACTTTCAGAAACCAGCCCTGCCGTATAGACATCCGGGCAGAAGACTTTGGCATAGGCGCGCCACATACGGCCGTTTCCCAGGGGATGGCCGGTGTTGATCACAATTTCAGCTTTACGGCCATTCTGTTGAACCTGAATGATGGGAATATCTGAATTTGAAAACATAGGTGTTGAGGTTGGAGATTAATGGCACTCAATAGGATAAATTCGCTGGCATGGGTAAAATGGAAGACCACTGTGCGGCGATGATTCATTGTTAAGATAGGCTTCACTGGCCAGATACGAACGCAGGATCTGTGCAACAAAGCTGGAGAGGGATACGTTATCGTCGAAAGCCGCCTGCCGGGCTTGCTCGCGCAAATCCTGGGGCAGCGAAATGGAGAGAGTTACATGTCGGGATTGCTTTTTCATAATAGATATACGTATGTATATATTTTATCCTTTTAAACAAGAAAGATATTCTATAATCTATTATTTTAATAATTTTTATGAACTGCTCCTGATAACCAATGATTTATGAACTGTATATCAATTATAATTTAAACAACTGAAAATGAAAACAACTCCCGAGAACATAAAACACAAGACTGTGGGCATTTCCATGCACCCTAATCTTGAATCCCGCGGCAAGGTCCGAGCGGATACATTGGGGTTGCGCTGGAGCGCCTATGTTTGCCTCTGTGTAGAGGCAGAACTGAAGGGCTTTTCACAGATTATCCGGGACGAGTCCCTGGATCTTGAAAACGCTTTGGAAAGAGCCAGAAGCTACCAGGAAAAGAAAACCCTCTCGATCAATTTCGAGTTGGATGTGGAAGCAATCCTGCAGGACCTGACGCTCAGCTTTGAACGCTTTGCACAAATTGGCAGTTATCGCACTGATTTCCTCATCGAAGTGGACCCAGAGCAAAAGGTCGCAGTGGAATGCCGTTTCAATATCCAATCCAACTATGCTTTGGCATTGGGTCAGACGATTCTCCTGCGGAGTCTTCCTGACGTGTCCAAGGTGGTTCTGGTGGTGCCATACCTGAAGGCCTTCGACCCTGTCATGCAGGGACAATTCGCAACCCATGATATCGTCCTGACGACTCCAGACGTGTTAGAGGCGACACTCCGGAACTTGTAGTTAAAACCCTTTAGGGTTGAGCATGTCAGGCCCTTGTTTACCTGCTGTCCGGTGGTACCTGCCAGTCAGTTTGTCTTTTTCGTATTTGGTGAAGCCGGCTTTCTCGACATTTTTGTTTTCGAGGCGGGACTTGGTGGCCCCGGGGGTGTATCTGGAGGCAAGATGGGGTGACTGATAGACACGGCGGACGGGTTCGCCTGTCTCCGGATGGACTTTCAGGGGATCATCCTGCATCGAATGGTGAACTTCGAAGACCTCACCACCTTCTCCACAGTGATCGATTACCTCGTAGACGTATGTGGGCATGGATTACTTCCGGACCCATTCACCATCCGGCTTCTGTATCCAGACGCCCTTGGGCTGCCGCTTGGCATTTTCACGGGCAAAGTATCGTGCGATGGTGCTGGGAGAAGAGCTTCCCTTCTCGGCCAACAACTCATAGAGGCGTCCACGATCCTTGTTGCTATCGCTGAGAAGGCGGCGCTGTTCGCTATTGAGGCTTCCACGCGGCTCGAGGAGTCCTTCATTGCTTTCGCCCACGAGACCCTGTTCCTTGAGAGACATGACGTCGCTAAACCGATCCTTAATCCGGGTTTTAACATCATCGATTTCATCGGCGGCGACAATTGCCGGGAAGACGAGGAGAGCAAACAGTAACGAATAACGTAATAAGTGATTTTTCATGTTCGGACGATATTCAAGATGGATTACTCCTTAACGCCTGAGAATCTTCTGAGGTAGATTCTACGGATTGTTCAGGATCTGGTTGATTGGAATTCTCCGGGACCTGGGTGGTTTCCGACGATTGCTCCTGGGTAGATTCGGAAGCGGGATCATCTTCCCCATAAAGGTCATCAAGTAAATCGTCGACCTCCCGCTCAACCTTAAGCGTGATGGTGTGCTCGATTTTGATTGGCTCAACAGATACAGAGACGCAACCACTTAAGAGACACAGCAGTATGATGGCGAAAAAACGCATATTTATTCAGTCGGTAAGACTGGTAAAGCATCGCAGAGTTTCATTATCCGGGCAAGTATCCTTTCATAGATTTACTGAACTTCAATGCTTTGCGGTATTAGATTACGAAGGAATTCGGGCAGTAAAGACCTCAGGTAATCCTGGGAATCGGCTGGAACCCTAAAGTTGACCGTATAATCAATTTGTTCGGCGATCTCTCCTTTGGGCGGATTTTTTTCGACACCGTAGATGTTGAGACGGGCAATTTCCTCGGTATTGGATTCCGGCAGGACACGCAAGTTGAAGCGGGTGAGTTGCAAGCCGTTGGAGAGCGCCCGAACGACTTTTACGGTTCTTTTGTATTGAGGTGAGTCTGGGGGCATGCCCTCGAGGATTTGGCCTGCATCATCATAGCGGAGAAAGCCTTCGACGTTACTCTGAAGATCAATATTACCGTCGAGGATGGACAGGCTACCGTCCTTGAACTGCATCTTGAGCGAACCGGTGGCGAGACCGGCAAGCTGGCCGGTGAATTGGGGATATTCCTCAGCCAACCGTGAGAGGTCGATATTTTCGAAGCGCAGGGTCAAAGGGAGTTCATCGAGCGGTCCCTGCATGGGTTCAACTGCGACATGGCCGGTATCGAAGAACAATTCGAAGCGCTGCAGGAACATGGTGTTATCTTCGAGGAGCTTGAACTCGAGGAACCCGTTACCCTTGAATTGGGGATCGAGAACAATTTCAGTGATTTCAATAGGAGACCGGGTGGCGAGGGAGACACCGAGGCCGGATTGCTTCATGCAGACGACCGGTCCAGTGACCAATTTGAAATGGGGGGCAGCGGTGACGACCAGTTTCTCGAACTGGTAGAGCTGTGCACCATCCGGAAGGGTCTGAATGATCATTCCGTTGGGCTGAAGGATAAAGTCACCCCATGTGAGATTTTTCAAATTCAACCGGAAAGCGGCGAGGAGGGACCCTGGAAGGAGAACCAGAGCAGTTAGAATGACGAATCTAACCCGCATCTGAAGTTACCGGGGGACTATCTGGAACAGGCATGGCAAATAGTTCGTTGAAAATGCCGGCGTTGATTTCGATGACGTCGAAAGAAGTGGTGGAAAAAACCTCGCTATCGACAGTACGAGTGATCTTGCGTGGGACCCAGTAGCCATTGACCTGAATAAAATCCTCATAGGTTTCAACGGACAACATTTCCCTGCCGTCACGATAGATGATCTTCTCCTTGCGCATTTCGCGGAGGTTACGGGTATTGATGTACCAGATGGATTCTTCCGAATCCGGATTGGAAAGCCTGATCTTGTAGGCGCGCTCGTTGCCGATGCCCTCAATACCGAGGAGTTCAACCTCACGGCCGGGCTTCCGGTAGTTAATCAGCTCGCCCTCAATATCACTCTGTTGCTGTTGCCTGATCAAGGGGTTATCGGAAGCCAGTTTATTGATCCGTGTGCGCTTTCCGTCGCTGAGTTGGGACCACCCGGTATTGCCATCAAATCCTGTGGTTATACTTTTGCCTTCCTGTTTTCGGATGAAGAGCCATTTGTCGGGACGTTTGCGGATGAAGACGCTTTTGAAGCGGTCGGTTGGTGTTTCGACGACGCCGACGGCCCGGATACTGATGATTTTCCTGAGGTTTTCCATACCGCCATTGGACTCGATATAGGCATCAAGGACGGCCGGAGCGTCTTGATAAAGCTGCTGGGCACTGAGGACGTGAAATCCGAGCAGTGTTATACAGGTGATGAAAAACCGGAAAATCATAAACACAGGTTAAAGGTGAAGTGTGAGGAGGCAAAAGACTTTTTTAAGCGCGGGGGCTTTCGGGCGGGCCGATTTCATCAGGTGAATCGGAATAGGGTTGATAGTCGACGCATGTGGTGAGGGCAATACGATCGAGATGTGCGCCGTCTTCGCGCATATAGATCTCGAGGGTATGCGGACCACTGGAGGGAACGGTAAATGGGCCAAACCTGTTCCAAGTATATGGATAAGTAATACTGTTGGCGAGGAGGACGTGGGTCTGGTCGATCCGGAGGTGGATGGAATCGGAGGTAAAAGCGGCCTGGAGGGGTAAGGGTCCAGTACGGATCCAAAAGTAGTGTGTGCCACTGACGCTGAAATCGACGCGAAACTGTAAGAAAGGAACAACATCATCAGGACCGGCGAAGATCCCGAGGTCCGGCGAGGTTGCCATGAAGGCACTATTACCGCATAGGGGATCAGAGACCTGGAACCATTCGAAGGTGTTCCCGCTGAAGTGGACGGGGCCACTGTTGAAGTGGTAATTTTCGAGGTCAATGACGAGTAGATGATCGGGTGTACCACCCTGCTGGAAACGAGGATCGCCTGCCTTGAGGAAGCGCGGGAAAGGAGGACCGAAGCGTGACATGGTGCTAGAGGCTGAGGGGTTGATAATCTATCTGGAGGTCGATCGAGGCGCTGTTCCAGTTGTCAGCAGAGAGATACAACGGAGCATTAAAGACGGTTTGGGTGCCGACAAGATCGACGGGCGGATCGGTGGAAGCGGGTAAATCGGTTGCAGAAACGACGTCATCCCCACCGGAAGCGGGACTGATCCTGAGACCGGTGACGGCCTGTCCGGCGGTTTCCCTGACGGCGATGGCGAGGATGCGGTAGCTACCGGAAGGTGCACCATGCAACTGGCTATCGGCCATGACATCGCGTTGAATGTGAGTTGTTACATTGAGGAATCGGTCATCGGCCTGGGCCTGGGTGTAGCCGTAGGGCTCGAGGAGGGGCGCGACCTCGGTAGCAGCGGCTCCGGACTGGAGGACCTCGATGCGTCCGGCGGTGAAGGTGATGCCGTGGGCGGGGTTGTCTGTGGTAGTGGCGGTGACAACGAGCCAATAGAGACCGGGTTCGAGGGCGGTCTCGGCAGCGGTGAAGGGAACGGTGGCATGGGCTTTTGAACTGTCAGCCCAGGTGAAGAGATCGAGGGTGTTGTCGAAGGTGGTAACGGTGTTACTCATGAGGGGCGTGGTACCGTCGGCGGGGGCACCATTGTCCTGGGCGAGGGGTTTCACTTCGACAGTCAGGGTTGCGAGGTTGGAAACGTCGATGAGGGTATCGTTATGGAAGAGACCGAATTCGAACTGGAGGTCGGCACCTCTCCAGAAGGCAGGGGTGAGGTTGCGCTGGGCCTCAACGGGACTGTCAAAGCTAGTGGCATCGGCAGCGATGCGGATGCGGTGTCGGGGAAGTGTGGGCATTTTCTAATTTCGATTTTTGAGTTTCGGATAGAGGAAGTTGAATAATGAAGACCCGTCTAGATGGAGTAGTTGCCGGTGGTATGGAAGACGAGGTCGATGCTGAGGCGCTTGTCCTTGCCGGGGAGTTCGGGGAAGACCCAGCCATATTCTTCGCGGAGGCGGTAGGGAGCGGAAATGGCCTGAAGGGGGGGCGCGTAGCCATGCATACGGCGCATGACCGCCTCGGTGAGCTTGAGCAGACCGGGCTTGGAGGCCTCACCGGCGGGAGCGGTGACACGAATCCTGGTTTCGATAGCGTTGAACTGTGGCGTGGTCGCGGCGGTATCGGCGATGAGGGGGCGCGGGTTCCAGATGATGATGGTCTTGCCGGTGCCGCGGGCGACGGATTCCTGCAAGAGATTTTCGATATCGTCGAGTCGCTCCTTGAGGATGGGAACCGAGCCGATCGAACGGTCGCGGCTGAGGTGGTCAGCGATGACGCGCTGGAGTTTTTCGTTGAGACTTTGGATTTGGGACATGGATTTATGAATTCAAGAATTGGAGGGATGAAATGGACTACAAGGCCGCGAGATGATTCCCCGAGGCTAGAGAGGGACGGGAGTTTACGGTGACGGTGCGTCCGGTTTGCGGGCCGGAGGGCGAATCCTCGGGATCGTCGGGCTGGCTGATGCGGAGGTGGCCGCCGGCGATGCGGGTGAGAAGGTGGCGGGCGTTGTCGGCGGCGCGTCGCTGATCAGCGGTCAGTTCGAAGCTAGGGATGCGGGTCTGGGCGGCCTCGAGGGCGAGGTGTGCGACGGCTCCGCGAAGCTCTGGCGGGACGGCATCCGGGCTGGCGCTGAGGCGATTGGGAGGGTATGCGCGGATTTCGGCACGGACGCGGGCGACGACGTCGGCGATGATGTCAGGGAGGGGGTCTGTCTGGCCGTCGGCGAGGAGGGTATTCTGCAGGGCTTCAAGCTGGGGCGCTGCGAGGTAGGGTTGAAGGTCGGTAGATGAGGGAGTGAACCACATATTGTAAAAGGCTGAAGATGGAATGCTGAGTGATGATTTTGTAAGAGATGCCGGCCGCGGGGATGTGGCCCGCGACCGGCGGGAGGTTTCTCCATTGCCGAGGGCTGAAGGATGAAGGCGACGTGGACTAGATGAATGATTGGGTCGCTTATCCTAAGACCTCGTTATGTCAGAGGGGAGGATCCGGACAGTGGACGTCATCGCAGAGGGTATTTGTGGATTGCCACGTCTCCGGAAGAGGAGGATCCCGCAATGACAGGTGGAGAGACGGGTAGGCTGTATAGGGATTATGGGTACGGGTTTAGCTGGCGCTTATTTTGCGGATACCGAGGGTAGAGGTAATGATGATGTTGGAGTAGTGTTCGACAGAGATGTCGGTGTATTTGGCAGACTCCTCGAGGTAGACGCGGAAGTTGCCGGAGTCGACGGGGGTGAGGAAGCGCTTGATGTTGGAGGGCTCGTCCTTCATCTGGCCGTCGAGGGCATAGAAGGCAAAGACTTGATTGCCCAGGATCTTCGACTTAGAGGTGGCGGAGGACTGGTAGCGGGCTTTGACGACGCGGATACCGTCGACGAGAAGGCGACTGGCGAGTTCAGCCGGGGTCTGACCGGCGGAGCGGAAAGCACCGGCGCCCTGCTGGGCGAAGTAGGCATCGGCGCGGAGGTCCCAGGCGGCTTCACCCCAGAGGACGCGGTTGGGACGGACGCCACTGGCATCGGCAGCAAGGCCGAAGGAGCGGCGGACATCGCCGTCCGGGTCGGGGTTGGGATTGGTGCTACTGTCGTAGGTCCATGTCTTGTCCTGGTTGGTGTCCTCGCTGTCGAGGGCTGCAATGGCGCGGCGGACCTCGTTGCGGAGGAGGCGCTGCATGAGGAGGGCAACGTGGCGCTCCTGCCAGTCACCGCCGACCTGCTCGTCGTGATCGATACGGACGGTAAGGCCCTTGTTGAGGGTCTTGGCGTTAACGGTTTCGCCGGTGAACTCGATGCGCTTGAAACTGCTACCGATGGCGCGGAGGTCGTCGGTTTCGGAAACAAAGGCTTCGGAATTTACGGCTTTCCTGAATTCAAAGCGGCGACCGACGGGGACGGGCGGAGCGATGAAGTCGAGGAGGGACTGTAGGTCTTCCGGGTCTTGCCAGCCTACGGTGTAGGCGGTGAGGGGCTCGGAGAGGAAAGCGGCATTGAAGCGGCTTTCGTTGGCGAGACAGACCTGGCCGGGGATCTGGCGGCCGTCGTCGAGGGGGAGGATTTCGTTATTCATTAGAGAGAGGATTAAGCAGGTTACAGAGGTGCAAAGGCACAAGGCATGAGAGCATATGTATTCGTTTTTTGGTTACTTCCTACTTGTGACCTGGTTAGACGGTTACGGGGTACGGGACGGTAGGATCGACTTCGAGAAGGTCGCCGTCGTTAGTGGTGGCGGTGAGCGCTAGGCCGACACAGTAATAGGTGCCGGCGGTGGCGGGGAGGTCCTGGACCTTGCCAGCGGCGGCGGTGTATACGAGTTCCCCCTGGCTGATGGCTTCGGAGGCGGTCATGCGGACCGAGCAGGAAGCGGACCCGAGGAGGGCGACGTCGACGAGATCTTCGGCGGCGGACGCTTCGTCGATGAGGACACCGAGGGGAAGGTCGTTTGCACCGGAAAGTGCGACGTGGGCGTTGTCACTGCCACGTTTGGCGAGGAGGTGACGGGCGGACACGGGGGCGTCTGCGAGTTTGGTGAGGTGACCGGTGTGGGTACCGGAAGCGATGTTACTGAAGATGACATCGCGGATGAGGAGACTGACTATTTTTGACAGGATTATCATGATTTACGGTTTTGGTTGAGTTAAGACTTAAAACTTAAGACTTAAGATTTCGGGTTAGAGATTGAACAAATCGGGGCGGCTTGATTTTAGATTGTGCCAAGCCTGGGCGAAGGTTTCGTCGTGTGCCTCCATACGGGCGTTGACGCATTCGATCAGGGAGGCGGGAGAATTACCGGCGAGCGGATGGGCGCGGAGGTTGTTGGAAAAGATATTCGTATTTCGAATCTCGATTTCCAGTTCCGGCGAAGTATCCGTTGTATCCGATTGAGTTGATGAAACAGGTCCGGAATGATCATCCACGGACTTACCGGAATATTCTTTTTTCTGATTCGCGATCGCGTCGCCGGGGATGTTGGGCTGGTTGGTGAGGCCGACGGAGAGGAGGCGCACGGGGCGATAGGTATTTTGGCCAAGGGGCTTGAGGACCCATCGGGGGGAGAGAAACTTGTAGTGGGCGTTGTCGAGAATGTCCTGGCCGGTGCGGCTCCACTTGATCTTGATGTAGAGGCCGTCAGGGCGAGCCTGGAGGTCCTTGATCCAGCCGTGGGCGCGTGTATCGGAATGTCCGGTACGGTCGGCGAAACCTGGATCATCCGGGTGGCCGACGTAGACGGGGATACCGCCGAAGGCGCGGGTGAGGCGGCCTCGGAGGCTGTGGAAGCGGGCGACGATGGCATCGGCTGAAGCGTGGTCGAAGCGCTGTAGTCCCTGCTGGTGAGCGTAGTCGCCGTAGGCGCAGAGGCGAAGGAATTGCAGCGGAGAGCGAGTAGTGATGGGATAGGGAGTGGTTTGTGTGTTCATTTGTTTATGTTCTATGGTAAAAGAGGATTTATGAAAGATGAATTATGAAATGGGGTTCTTATCTACGAACGAACCGGTATTTGTACAAAAGGGTGTGATATGTGTGTTTCAGGACTTTGTGGATTGCCGCGTCGCGTTGCTCCTCGCAATGACAGGAGAGATGAGGGGTTCGTTGGGTTCGGGAGTGGGGAGGTTGAATTTTTTCTGGAAGTCGCGGAGGGCAATGGGGATGCCAAGCTGGATGGCTTGCCGATAGATGCGGAGGTCGCGCTCGATGTCCTGCGAGCGTGAGGAGTTGACGTGGATGTGGGCACGGGGCTCTGTGCCGAAGTGATGGCGGAGAACGGGGGTATCGACATAGGACTGTAGGGCCTGGGTCAGCATGGCAGCGTCACCGTCGGCGAGGAGGCCGGGTTCCTCGAGCTGGAGGGAGGCCCCCACCCCTCCGCGACGGCTGAGGGTGGAGAGGTCGGCGCCGCGCCAAAGGATGCCGAGGGCACGGTCCATCCGTTAGACGAGATGAGGATACGGGAGGTCGCCACGGGCTGTGAGGTCGATGGCCTCAATGATGGTACCGCGTGACATGAGGGCGCGGAACTCGGCGCCGAAGGCTTCGACGGCCTCGCGGGCGGAGTCCCACTCGGGGGAGCCAGGGACGGCTTCGGTGACGCCGCGGACGGCGGGCATGCCGTTGCGCTCGGAGTAGGTGAGCCAGTCGCGGAGGGGGAGGTGCTTGAACATGAAGGCGACGCTGGAGGCCTCCATGATGCCGGGGCCGACGGTAACGAGCCACTGTCCGTCACGGAGGGAGACGGGCGTTTGGTGAGGGGCTGGGAGGAAGCGAAGGCGGCCGGTGGTGTTTTCGAAGAACCAGAGGGGGACGAAGCGGAACTGGGCGGAGAGGCGGTTTTGGCGGGTCTTCCAGACGATCTCGTGGACGGCGTATTTCTTACCGACGGCGTCCATCATCTGGCGCGCGAGAAGGTTAAAACCGCCGCGCTCGTTTTCATCGAGTGCGTTGACCGCAGTGAGGTTCGCGTAGAAGTCCTCGAGGGTTTCGGCGTGGCGTCGGGCGGTGTTGGAATCGTCAAGAGGATCAATCTGGTAGCCGTGGCGGGAGGCGGCGGACTTGCGTTTGTAGGCAACGGACTGGAGGACGTCGTCGCGGAGTTCGATGGCTTCCCAGGTGCGTGCGACCCGGGAGAAGTTGCCGGCGTGGAAGGCCTCGAGCTGGCGACCGAGGGAGTCGGGCGTAAGGTTGCGGATGGGAGAGAATGCGGAGTTTCGGAAGTCGAATTTCGAATGGAGGGTAGTTGTGTTCATTGATACGGAATTAAGAATGAAGAATTTAAAGGAACGTCAGCTTGGAGGGGGTGGCGTTCTGGAGGTGGATAGCGGGGTTGGAGAGGTGGCCGGGTTGAGTGGCGTGGAGGGCCAAGGCGAGGGCCCAGAAGTGGTCTCCATGGCCTTCGTTGGTGCGGGGAGCGGTGAGGCTGAGTTGCCCGGTAGGGCTGTATTCCTTACGGATGGAACGGAGGCTGTGGCGGAGGTGGTCGTCGACGGGGATGAAGCAGTTGTGGTGCTCAAAGGCGGCGCGAAGCTCGTAGGCAAGGCTGAGCTTGGTGTTTGAGGTGAGGTTGAGGCCGAGGATGCGGCTGCGTCCGTGGCGTTCGGCGGCGCGCTCGGCAAACTGGCGTCCAAGTCCGGACTGGTCGATGCAGACGCGGCGGAGGCCGGGGAGCCGGAGGTAGTCGACGAGGAGCTGCTCCTGTCGGGAGAAGGGAGTATCGTGGAGGGTTTCGATGCGGCGGGTGAGGCAGAGGCCGTTGACGGATTCGAGGAGCCAGAAGACGGTACGGTCGGTGGTGCGGCCGAGGTCGATGCCGAGGTAGAGGGGACCGGACTTCTGCATGAGCTGGTCGTATCCGGGGAGCGGATACAGGCTGGGGAGCATGGCGTTGTCGATGAGCTGGTGACTGAGGAAGGCGGATTTTTGCGAGGCGGGCTGACACATGTATTCCTGCAGCCAGGTTTCCTCGTCGGGGCATCCGTTGCGGACGAACTGGAGGTAATCGTCTTCGCTGAGGCAACTGCGGGGATCGTGGGGGCCGAGTTTGGCCTGGAGTTTGCGGAGGAAGCCCTGCCGGATGGCGTCGAGGAGGGTAACGGTGTGGAGGGAGAAGCCCTTAGGATTGCCTTCGTGTCTAATCTCATTGACGAGATGGTTGAAGAAATTGTTTTCGCCACGGTGGGTTGAAATGATCTCGAGCTGGCCGCCCCAGGTGATACCTGGATAGCTGATGGCGTAGAGGCGGCGGGGATCCGGGTGGAGGGCAAACTCGTCGAGAATGCGCATACCGCGCTTACCGGCCTGGGCATCGGGGTTGGAGGAGAGGGAGTGGATGCGACGGCCGTTGCCGAAGCGTATCGAGGTATTGGATACGGGGTTGGGCTGACCGTCGTAGATGGAGTAGTCGGTGAGGCTGATACTGGCACTGTAGAAGACATTAGCGAAGCGGCGGCAGTCCTCGAGGAAGAGGCGCGCCTGGACTTCATCGCGGGAACTGACCCAGCAGTCGTGACGGTTGCCGGCGGTAGCGGTGGTGCGGACGGCGCGGTAGGCGGCGGACCAGGTCATACCGATCTGGCGTGACTTCTCCATGAGCTTGAGGCGGGAGGTGTCCCGGATCCAACGCCGCTGGTAGGGGAGGAAGAACATATCAGGAAAATGCGGAATGCTGCAGGTTGAGAGGTGGATGAGGGGCAAACCATCCAGAAATTCATGGTTTAGATGAGCTGGAGGATGTCTTCGAGCTGGTGGAGGGAATCGGGCGAGATGCCGTCGGTTTTGCGGAGGGTTTTCCGGAGTTCGGCCTTGCGGGCTTCACGGTCTTCCTCCTTGTGCTCAAGTTCACGGAGCTTGATGCGGAGGCTGTGGTAGTTGTTGGTGGAGGCGCAGAGCTTCTGGACGATGGCGGCGAGGTTGTGGACCTCGTCCTTGTTGTAGTAGACCTGGTCGT
>CAYQCG010000007.1:0-15244 GCA_964415925.1 uncultured Puniceicoccaceae bacterium
GATCGAAATGGATACCCTGCTTTGCATACCATGACATGGGTCCGTAAAGCGAATCGGGGCGATAGCGGTCTCCCTGAACCGCCCGTTCGTGGATCAATGACCTCGTCAGAATTCATTGAGAAGCTTATCGAGCACGGTGCTAATGTGAACCAGCAGTTAAAGCACGGGAACAGTGCCGCTGGACGTGTGGCCAATAAAGGCTCCACACCGTTCTTCATGGCTGCCGACAGGGGTGATCTGGAAATGATGAAGTTGCTGGTCGCTCACGGGGCCGATCCCCACATTCCCAATACTGACGGTGTGACTCCACTGATGGTTGCCGCAGGGCTGGGGCGTGGCCCTGAAAATGATGAAGCCGGCAGCCAGAAGGAAGCTCTACAGGCAGTCGCCTATTGCCTGGAGCTGGGTATGGATGTCAATGCGGTTGATGTGAACGGGGAAACCGCTATGCACGGAGCTGCCTATGGCCAGTGGCCCGAGATGGTCAACTTTCTCTACCAGCACGGAGCGGATATTCAGATCTGGAATAATTTAAACGACTATAACTGGTCTCCCCTGCTCATCGCGCAGGGTTATCGGAGGGGCAATTTCAAACCCTCGTACGACACTATTGATGCGATTGAGGCGATTATGGAGAAGGAAGGTGTTACCCTTCGCTTTGATCCGCCTGCTCCTCAAAAGGGTTACGACAACTAGTTCCTGTTCTCCAGAATCTCCATCTCATAGTTGTCCGGATCGGTGATGAACGCCATTTTCGTCCCGCTGACAAATTTTTCACGCCAGTTGTCCGGCCATACTTCCAGGCCTTTCTTTTCCAGTCCGTCGCAATATTCAATGATGTCATCCACGCCGATGCAAAAATGCATCAGGTCTTCTTTGACCTCCACTTTGTAATCCGGCGAATATGTCATTTCGAGTAAATGGTCATTTCCCGGTAATTGTAAATGGACGATCTGGTTGCCTTGTGGTGACTTGTCATTGCGCTTGTAAACCTCGAAACCAAAGTTGTCGCAGTAAAACTTGATCGAACGTTCGAGATCGCTGACGCGGATACGGGTATGTAGAAATTTTATCATTATATGGCCTGTTAATGTAATTAAGAGTGATTAATTGTGGATTTTAGCAACCCATAACACCTCCGTTCATGCTTGTCAAAATGTGCTGCCCTACATTAGACAACATGCATTACGGGAACAAATCATGAGCCTGAGTTCTCTCAGCCTCTAACAACCACCGATCTAAATTAACCCCTTGCCACCTCCTTCGTGAGATGCTGAAGTGAATAAATCATTGATTCTCTTAATCATATCCGCAATCTCTGCTCTATCTAATTTGTCGGAAATGCTGCATGGAAACTTTGAAAGAAGATAATATCGGATGCCTCCAGCAAGGCATCAGCCTTCTCGAGAAACTCGACGATACACTCTACAATCGTCGCAGCGAAGCCTGCTTCAATAGCACCATTGGCGGTCATATCCGGCATAATACGGATCACTATGACTGCTTCCTGAGAGGTTACAGGGAGGGTTCTGTCGATTACGATGAGCGCACCCGCGACCCAAGTGTAGAGAAGCAAGCTCATTCCGCTTGCCAGTTGATGAAACGCATCATCAGCGCGCTCGAGGAATTACCTGATTCACAACTGGACCAGCCACTTCAGGTGAAAATGGATAGCGGGGGTGCTGATGACTGGAGCGGTTCAACCGTCAGACGCGAACTTCAGTTCCTCCTCAGTCACACCATCCACCATTTTGCACTCATTGCGACCATTGCCCGGCTTGAAGGTGTTGAAGACTTGCCCGCTCATTTTGGTGTGGCTCCTTCGACCATTAAGCACGAAGCCAGCTAAGTATCATGTGTACAGCGACCTGGTGGCAGCAGCCGGGGTTTTGTCGGTTTTATTTTAACCGCGACGAACGAAAGTCTCGTCAGAATGCTCTGCCCCCTCAGATTCAGAATATTAATGGAACAAGCTTTATTGCACCTCAGGATGCGGACGGTGGCGGTACCTGGATCAGTGTTAATCAGCACACGGTCTTTCTTGCCCTCTTAAATTACTATGCTGCGGAGTTAGACTATCAGCCCGATAATCCGGTTTCTCGTGGACGCTTGGTAACTCTTTTGTCCGGATCCGAAAATCTGGATTCCGTGGAGATTCAATTACAGAAGCTGGATCTCACACCTTATCGGCCCTTTTTTCTTCTGGCAGGTTCACTCCATCAAAAGCCCGGACTATGGCAATGGAACGGACGTCAGTTGCGTCATTTGAAAGCTATCCTCCCCGTTACAACCTCTTCATTTAATTCTGAAGAGGTCGTGCTCTGTCGAAAGAAGGAGTTTCAACGACGACTGGCCTCTGAAGGAGGCCTCGGTCCGGATCTGCTCGAGAGATTTCATCGTTGGCAAAATAAAGAGGATACTGCATTCGGTGTCTGGATGGAGCGTCCTGATGCCCGCACTATGAGCCAGAGCGTGATTACGCTCGAAAAAAATAGAATCCGGTTCTCCTACATCCCGCTCGAACAAGGGCCCGGCTCTGAGCGGATCGAATCGGTCCTTGAACTAACTCGATGAAACGATGGTGGCAGTGGCTCGTGATCGCCTACCTGGTCTTGCTCGGTAGTTCACACCTCTATCGCCTGACGATGCCCGAAACCGGAACCAGGCTCCCCGGCCAGAAAACTTTGGAGGTTCCCCGGGTCTACAAGACCGGGAAGAACGTCATGAGCCTGAATACGGACGTTGATCCGGTCACCATTGCCTACCGTGATCTTCAACCGGGAAATCCTAATGCTCCTGTCCTGCTACTGCTGCACGGCAGTCCTTTGGCTTCTCGTGCCTGGGATGATATGATCCCCTACTTGGAGAATGAATTCCGTCTCGTGATTCCGGATCTTCCGGGTTTTGGTGGCTCCTCTCTCGATATCCCGAACTACTCCATGCAGGCACATGGCCTCTACATGTCTGAATTCCTTGAGAATCTCGATATACGTGATGCCCATGCTGTTGCCTACAGTCAGGCGGGTGGGGTGGCGCTGTGGCTGAATGAATACACCCCTGGGCGTCTGTCTTCAATTACCATGCTCGCCGCAGTCGGTGTCCAGGAACTCGAGCTCATGGGAAATTACGGCCTCAACCGCGCGCTCTACGGCCTGCAGTGGGCAGTCCTGGCCTTAATCCAGGAGGGATTCCCCCACTTCGGGTGGATGGACACTTTCCCGGTTAATCGCGCCTATGCCCGCAATTTCTACGACTCCGACCAGCGCCCCCTCAGGAACCATCTGGAGCAAGCCCAACTCCCTCTGTTGATCCTTCAAGGTGAGTCCGATACCTTCGTTCCTCCTGCCGTCTCCCGCGAACACTACAGGATTGTTCCGCACAGCGAGTATGCCGGTATCGATGGCGACCATCTCATGCAGTTCAGACAGCCTGAGGTGGTCGCCCGGCCTTTGATCGACTTCGTCGACCGCGTCGAAGCCGGCCTGGCAAAATCCAGGCCGGACGCCACGGCTGAGCGTCTGGCCGCCGCCGCGGAACCCCATCAGAATATCAAGGCCCCGCGTGCCGAAGGTTTCCTCTTCTTCATCCTTGTTGCCCTTATCATCCTCACAACGCTGCTTTCCGAAGACCTCGCCTGCATCGGCGCGGGTCTCCTCGCCGCAAGGGGAACCTTAAGCTTGTCCACTGCCATCCTCAGTAGTTTTGGGGGTATCTTTATCGGTGACCTCCTCCTCTATGCCGCCGGTCGGTTCTTCGGGCGTGCCGCCTTGCGACGTCCACCCCTACGGTGGATCGTTACAGAGGCTGCCGAAAAACGGGCAGAACGCTGGTTCAAAAAAAGGGGCGCATTGATTATCCTTATCTCCCGCTTTACTCCGGGCACCCGTGCCGCAACTTTCTTCTCCGCGGGTGTCCTCCACCGCAATTTCTGGAAGTTCCTCCTCGTCTTTTTCATCGCTGCATCCCTTTGGACTCCCGCTTTGGTCACGCTTACCTACTGGTTGGGTGAAGGCGCCTACAAATTATACGAAACCTATTCGCTTCTGCTCTTCCCCAGTCTCGTTGCCACTGCCGTATTTCTCTATGCCTTTACCCACTTCGGGCTGCCATTAGTCACATGGCGCGGACGTCGGCAGGTTCTCGGCAGGTGGCGCCGCTTGACCCGTTGGGAATACTGGCCGGTCTGGTTCTTCGACAGTGTCCTCTTCTTTTATATTTTCTATCGCAGTTTCTTCCGTTCCCCACGGCCCGCCATCTTCACTGCAACGAATCCCGGTATCCCCCCGGACAGCGGTTTCCTCGGCGAGAGCAAAACACAGATTCTCAAGAGCATGGAGGGTCTCGGCGAAGTGGTCGGGCAATGGACCGACATCCCCGGCTCCATTGAACCTGAAAAACGTATCAATACACTGGATACGTTTATGGAAGAGAATAGCCTCGATTACCCCGTCGCCCTCAAGATGGACGAGGGCCAGCGCGGGCTCGGCGTCGAGATCGTCCATAACCGGGAACATGCTGTCGACTACCTCCAGCGTACCCGGACCGACTCAATCGTCCAGGAATACATCCCGGGTAAGGAATTCGGGGTGTTCTACATCCGCTATCCCGATCAGGACGAGGGTTTCATCTATTCGATTACCGAGAAGGTCCTTCCCACGGTAACCGGTGATGGCGAAAGCACCGTTGAGCAACTGATCCTCGCCAAGGATGAGACGGTTGCCATGGCACCCGCCTATCTCAATGCCCTCAAGGAAAAGTCCGAGGACATCCCGGCGAAGGATGAAGTGGTCCACTTGATCGAACTCGGCACTCACGCCCGTGGCGCAATTTTCTACGATGGACGCAAATACAATACCGAACCCTTGCGCAAGGCCATTGATCAGATCTGCCGCAAGTTCCCCGGCTTCTATTTCGGGCGTATGGATGTCCGCGCGCCCTCCTTGGAGGATTTCATGGCAGGTCGCAACCTCCGGATTATCGAAATCAACGGTATCACCTCCGAAGCGACTCACATTTATTCCCCCGGCACAAAGCTTTGGCAGGCCTACCGCACTCTCTTCGAACAGTGGCGCCTCTGCTTCGAAGTCGGTCGTCAGAACGCCGAAAAAGGCGTCCCTGTAATGAAGGCGCTTCCCTTTATTTTCTACTGGATCAAGGCCTATCTCCAGCAGCGCCACTTGAAGGGCGCCATCGAAAGCGACGTAGCTTAAAAAACCCGCACGTTGCCATGCGGGTCTTTGTGTTTAAAAGTTGAATACGGCTGGAATTATCCGCGGTCGCCGTAGCAGGCGTGCTTGCCGAGGATCTCTTCGATTCGCAGCAGCTGGTTATATTTCGCTACACGGTCCGAGCGGCTCATCGATCCGGTCTTGATCTGGCCGCAGTTGGTGGCCACGGCGATGTCCGCGATCGTGGTGTCCTCCGTTTCGCCGGAACGGTGGCTCAATACGCTCGTGTAGCCCGACTCCGTCGCCAGTTCTACGGCATCCAGAGTTTCCGTCAGTGAACCAATCTGGTTGACCTTTACGAGAATCGAGTTGGCCACGCCTTCTTCGATGCCCTTTTCGAGGAATTTCGTGTTGGTTACGAAAAGGTCGTCGCCCACCAGTTGCACTTCGTCGCCCAGTGTATCCGTCAGGATCTTCCAGCCGGCCCAGTCGCCCTCGTCGCATCCATCCTCGATTGAGATAATCGGGTACTTTTCGCAAAGATCCCGTAGGAAAGCGACCATCTCCTCGCTCTTGCGTTCACTGCCGTCAGATTTGTGGAAAATGTAGCGCTTCTTCTTCTTGTCGTAGAATTCTGATGATGCCACATCCAGTGCGTAGAAAATGTCTTCGCCCGGTTTGTAGCCGGCGGCTTCTACCGCCTGGGTTATAATCTGCAATGCTTCTTCGTTGCTCGACAGGGCAGGGGCGTAACCGCCTTCGTCTCCCACCGCCGTCGATAGCCCCTTCGTTTTTAGGATTTTCTTCAGGGCGTGGAAGGTTTCCGCTCCCATCCGCAAACCTTCGCTGAAGGTTTCCGCACCGTAAGGCATGATCATGAATTCCTGGATGTCGATCGGGGCATCCGAGTGCGCGCCACCGTTCAGGATGTTCATCATCGGCACCGGCAGCACCTTGGCGTTCGGTCCGCCAAGGTATTTAAAGAGTGGCAGGTCTAGCGCTTCCGCTGCAGCTTTGGCGGTTGCCAGCGAAACACCCAGGATCGCGTTCGCGCCCAGCTTCTTCTTGTTCGGCGTGCCATCCAGTTCGATCATCGCGTTGTCCACCGCGACCTGGTCGCAGGCATCTATCCCGAGGATCGCCGGCGCGATTTTATCACGCACATTGTTCACCGCCGTCAGGACTCCTTTACCGCCGTAACGTTTCTTCAGGGCGTTATCCTTCTTGCTTCCCTTCTTCGTCGGAATCGCTCCATCCCGCAGTTCAATCGCTTCGTTTTCACCGGTCGAGGCGCCCGACGGCACCGCCGCGCGGCCGATCACACCGCAATCCAGCTCGACATCGACCTCAACGGTCGGATTGCCGCGCGAGTCAATTATTTCCCGTGCTTTGATATCTACTATAGTGGTCATTCGGATTATGGGTTTAGAACTTTGCCGGAACGTGGCCGCTGCGTCAGGCAAACGACAGTCTGTTTCTCTAGGCTCTGTACCAGATGTGTCAATGGGCAACTGTCTGGTTTTCCGGTTTTGGCGTCACCCGGTTCGTCTTGTCGGCTATTTCCATGAAGGCTTACTGTGACGAAAAGCGCTTTTCCTCCTTCGAAATGTTGATCGCCACATAACTCCCGTTCGGTTGCAGCAGCTTCGCACTCGCCGTGTCTTTCAACGTGATATCCAAAATCTCATCCGTGATGCGCTTCCTTAAGTCTTCCTGCTCGACCGGAAAAACAACCTCGATCCTCCGGTAAAAGTTTCGCGGCATCCAGTCTGCGCTCCCCGCCAGGATAATCGGCTCTCCCTCCCCGTTTTCAAAATAGAAGATCCGGCTGTGCTCCAGATAACGGCCCAGGATACTGCGCACCGTAATGTTCTCGCTCAATCCCTTGACCCCGGGGACAAGTCCGCAGATCCCCCGGATGATCAGCTCGATTTTTACGCCTGCCTGGGAAGCTGCGTAGAGCGCGTCGATCGTTTCTTTGTCGATCAGGCTGTTACACTTCACCACGATTCGTGCAGGCTTTCCCGCCCGGGCGTTTTTCGCCTCGCGCATGATATATTCCTGCATCGTTCTGTGCAGGTTATACGGTGCTACCAGCAGCTTCTTAAAGTTGGGGGATTTGGCGAATCCGGTCAGCGTGTTGAAGACTTCCGCCACTTCCTCCGTGATATCTTCCCGGCAGGTCATTATCGACAAGTCGGTGTACAGTCGCGCCGTATTCGGGTTATAGTTGCCCGTCCCCAGATGGGCGTAGCGCCGTAATCCCTCGGGTTCCTTACGGACCACCAGGATGCATTTGCTGTGCGTCTTCAATCCCACCAATCCATACACCACATGCACGCCGGCTTCTTCCATCCGCTTAGCCCATTCAATGTTCGCCTCCTCATCGAAGCGCGCTTTCAACTCGATCAGGGCGGTCACCTGCTTGTCGTTCCGGGCGGCTTCCATCAGCGCGTTGATAATCGGTGAATCCTCGCTCGTCCGGTAAAGCGTCAGCTTGATCGCCAGCACCTTCGGGTCCCTCGCCGCATGCTTCAGGAAATCCACCACAGGTGAAAAAGCATCGTAGGGATGGTGCAGCAATTTGTCGCCCTCGTGGATTACCTCATAGATCGAATCAATATTGGCCAACTCAGGCGGGCTGTGCGGGATGTAAGGCTTGAATTTCAGGTCCGGCCGGTCGATCATCCCGTAGACGCTTCGCAGGCGCATCAGGTTGATCGGGCCGTCGATCCGCGTCACGTGTTGTTTCGCCAAACCGATCGCGGACAACAACCGGTCCAGCAGCCCCTCGTTCACATCTCCCTCGATCTCCAGCCGGACCGGGCTTCCCTTCCTCAGCTTGTAAAGTTCCTCCTCTATCGATTGCAGCAGGTTTTCCACTTCCTCCTCGTCAATGTAAAGATCGCTGTTACGGGTAATCCGGAACGCGTGCGCACCCAGGATCGTATATCCCGGAAACAGGCGCTCGTCGAACAGCTTGATCACATCGCTCAGGAATATGTGGCACGGTTTCGAGCGGCCATGTCCGGGTATCCGCACAATCCGCGTTAGAATCCGCGGAACCGGTATCACCGCCAGCATCGTTTCCGTTTCAGGCGTCGATGGGTCATCCAGCCACAGCAGGATATTGAGCGACTTGTTCGTGAAGAACGGGAAGGGGTGCGAAGGATCGATCGCCAGCGGTGTCAGCACCGGAAACACCTCATCCTCGAAAAAGGCTTTCAGCCAGCGATGTTCTCGCCGCGTCAGCTCTACCTTCGTTTTGAAAACTACTCCCTGCTTCTTCAGGCTCGGCACCAGTTCCTTCTTCCAGCAGCTATACTGCTCCTTTACCAGTGACGACGTGATGTTGTGGATCCGCCGCAGTTGTTCCTTCGGTTCCAGCTCCGCAAGGTCAGGCTCGATCACCTCGCTCTCAATCTGTTGTAGCAGTCCCGCCACCCGGATTTCAAAAAACTCGTCCAGATTCGAACTCACAAACGTCAGGAACATCACCCGTTCCAGCAACGGGTAGTTCTTGTCCTGGGCCTGCTCCAGAACACGACGGTTAAACGCCAGCCAGCTCAACTCACGGTTAAAATACGCTCTCTTCCTCTTCCTCGGGGGCATCCCGTCACCTTACCACCTCCACACTCATAATCACGACAATTTTTCCTTATATCCGCCCGCAGGCATTGAGAATCCGGTTGTTGAATGATGTAAATGTGTTATATTCTGTATGTTTACCATGCGCAGTACCCTTTGTATTCTGGCTTTATTCTGCTTAGGCACGTTCCAAGCCCAGGCTCAACCTTGGAACGGTGAAACCCTAATCAGCGACGACACCTCAGGCACCAAACGCCTCAGCTTTACTTACGGCTGGTTCTACGATGAACACTACCCTTATGTCTTCTGGTATAAGTTCAATAGCTGGTGCTGGACCGCCCCTGGCGGCGACATCAACGGCTTCTGGTCCTACCACTGGAACTCGCAGGACTGGATCTACATGGGCCGCACCTTCAAAGGCTGGTACTGGTCTGATGACGACCGGCAATGGCATCATGTGGATACGGATGACGATGGCGGTATCCTCTACCCATGGAGGGGAAGAGCAGATTTTATTCTACCGCTCGCCCAGACCCTCGACCAGCATCTCGTCGTAGGTTACCAGGGTTGGTTCCGGACCGAGGGTGATCCTGCCGGCGATGGATGGGTCCACTATGGCGGTAACCGTCAAACAGGTCCCAGTCCAGGCAACGTCACCATCGATTTCTGGCCCGATTTAAGTGAAGCCGGCGAGGACGAGAAATACCCCACACCCTTTGTCCACGCCGATGGTTCCATTGCCATGCTCTACAGTTCGGCTAATTACAACACAGTCGACCGGCACTTCAGATGGATGAAAGAATACGGCATCGACGCCGCTTTTATGCAGCGTTTTGGCACATCCCTCAGTGGCGACATGCGGGACTGACTCAATTAGGTCCTGCGAAACGCGCGCCGGGCGGCAAACAAATATGAACGCGCCTACGCTGTCATGTATGACCTCACCGGCCTCAACCTCGGCGAAATCGAAAGCCTCGTCATGGAAGACTGGAAACACCTCGTCGACCAGGGAATTATCGGTGGTGATCCCGCCTATCAGCGCCATCAAGGCAGCCCCTTCGTTGCGGTTTGGGGTGTCGGCTTCGGTAATGACCGCAATTACACACTGGCCGAATGCGAAGCTCTCATCGACTTCCTCAAGGACGACCCCGTCTATGGCGGCAATACCGTCATGCTCGGTGTGCCCCACTACTGGAGGGAACTCAACAGGGACACCATTAACGATCCGGATTTACACCGGATCATGCAGAAAGCAGATATCATCAGCCCGTGGGCCGTAGGGCGTTACCCGACACTCCAGGATGTTTTGAACAGGAGATTTGATTACCTTTCGAACGACTTGCAGTGGCTCACGGATCGTGGTCTCGAATATATGCCCGTTCTCTACGCTGGATTCTCCTGGCACAACTTGCGCGAAACACAGGGTGAAGACAGGCTCCTCAACCAGATACCACGCCTGGGTGGCAGGTTCCTCTGGGCACAGGCTCGCGCCGCACAGCAGAGCGGTGTCGACATGATCTACATTGCCATGTTCGACGAGGTCGACGAAGGCACCCAGATCTTCAAGGTCGACCCCGATCCACCCGTCGGTGACAGCCCGTTTCTGTCATACGCCATGGACGGTGTGCCCACAGACCACTACCTCTGGCTCGCCGGGCAAATCCGGGCCCTCATTCGTAACGAAATCCCCAACACCGAAGACCTGCCTGTTCGCGAGGAATAGTTCCTCAGCCTTTACCGCTCACCTTCTCCAGCAGCCGGTAGACCCGATCGACCATCGGCCTTGGGTCTTCCATGAAACCCGCCGAGACCAGCGCGTTGTCCAGGATCTGCTCCGCTACCAGTTTGCCTGTATCCGGATTTTCAGTACGCAGGTTGTTCAGGTTTTTGATCAGCGGGTGCCGCGGATTGATCTCCAGGTTCACCGGCCCCGCGCCCTCGTCATCGCGTTCTTCCGGTCGCATCATTTTCATCATCCGCCGCATCGATGCCGTCATCATCGCATCCGCGTTCAAGGCCATCGCCGGGCTGTTTACCAGTCGCTTGCTTGAGGACACTTCCTTTACCTTCTCCTTGCCCAATGTGTCCCGCAACCACTGGCTCAGTTGTTTGACCTCAGCCTCCTCCAGTGCCTCACCCTCGGCTGTGCTCGAGACATCATCCAGCTTGGCTTCACTGCTGTCTGCCGCCACCAGCTTCTTTTCCTTGTATTCACTCAGGTGTGACATCACGAACTCGTCGATTGGCTCGTACATGAAGAGCACTTCCTTGCCCTGTGCCTTGAACGCTTCCAGATAAGGTCCTGATTCCAGCGCGGCTCGGTTTGGTCCGTAGAGATAGTAGATTTCCTTCTGCTCCTCACTGGCCCGTGAAATGTAATCGTCCAGGCTCGTCAGCTTGCCCTTCTGCGTCAACGAGGATTCATACCGCTGCAGCTTGCCCAGCTTCTCCCGGTGGGCGTGGTCCGTCGTCACGCCCTCCTTCAGAAAGATATGGAACGTCTTGTAGAAATCCTCGTAGTCGTCCGGTTGCTTGCGGGCGATTTCATCCAGCGACTTGATATACCGTCCTGTAATCACCTGCGACAGCTTCTGTACCAGTGCGCTGTCCTGCATCGATTCGCGGGAAATATTCAGCGGCAGGTCCGCACTGTCCACCACCCCCGTGAGAAAGCGTAGCCACTCCGGCAGCAGGCCCTCAGGCTTCGGGTCGATCAGCACTTTCTTGCAGTAGAGCGCCACTCCCGGTTCCATCCGCCCGAAACCAAATCGTTCCATGTTTTCCTTCGGGGTGAAAAGTAACGTGTTGATCGTCAGCGGTGCATCCGCGTTGAAGTGCAGCTTGAAGCGCGGCTCATCAAAGGCATTCGCCTGGTACTTGTAGAACTCGGTATACTCCTCCTCCGTGATCTCACTCTTGTTACGCAGCCAGATCGCTTGCACGGTTGTCAGCTTTTCCCCGTTCACGTTGATCGGGAAAGGCACAAAGCTGGAATACTTCTTCAGGATTTCCTGCACCCGGCTTCCCTGTGAAAACTCTTTGTTTTCGTCCCCTAAATACACCACCACTTTTGCCCCGCGGCGCTGCCCTTCGCTGGTTTCGATGTCATATCCGGTTTTACCGTCGCTCTGCCAAAGCAGATGCTCCCCCTCCGGCTTCCACGAGTGTGTGTAGACCTTCACTTCCTTCGCCACCATGAACGCGCTGTAAAAGCCCACCCCGAATTGTCCGATCAGGTTGCTCGCCGCCTCGCCCGCTTCCTTCGCCTGCTTCAGGGCTTCCACAAAGGCTTTCGATCCAGAGTGCGCGATCGTCCCCAGATTCTCCGCCAGCTCCTCGCGCGTCATCCCGATTCCGAAATCCTGGATCGTCACCGTCTTCGCGCTCTCATCCGTCGTTATGTTGATCTCCAGTGGCAGCTTGTCGTCAAATATTTCCTTCTCCGTCAGTTGCACATGACGCAGCTTCTCCAGTGCGTCCGCCGCGTTCGAGACCAGCTCGCGGATGAAGATCTCCTTGTCCGTGTAAAGACTGTGCGTGACGATGTCGAGCAACTGCCCGACCTCTGCTTGAAACGTATGATGTTCGGTTGCTTCAGTACTCATTGCGTGTCCTAGGTAAACCTGTAGCTAAGCATGCCTTTGCCTTTCCTGACAAGTCCCTAAATCAGTTTCAGGATTTCCGCTTTCGTTGGCATGCTTGCAGCCGCTCCGTTCTTTTTACTGCACAACGCTTGTGCCGCACTGGCAAAACGCGCTGCCGCTATCAGGTCACCGTCATATTGATCAATGCCCGCCGTCAGTGCGCCCACAAATGCATCCTTGCTACCCGTTGAATCCACCACCGTCCCCGCCTGCACCGCCGGGATCAGCTTGTGTCCTTCGGTTTGTGAGATGAAGCATCCCCGTTCACCAAGTGTGAGTATAATCGAGCGCTTCAGCAATTCACGGCACAGTTCATGCAGTTTCGCGTCCGACAGTGCGTGCAACTGGTTTTCTGTAAAATCACCGTAACCGCTCGGATGCAGTTCCCTTACCATTGTCGAGAATTCCGCCACATTCGCTACCAGTATATCTGCCCTGTGCGCGCAGGCCGTCGCATCCGCCGGATGCATCGGCGATGGATTCAGGATTGTGGTCGCTCCATGATTGCTCATATGGTCCAGCAGCAACGCCGTGGTCCTCCGGTTGCTCTCAAATTGCCCTAGAAAAATCCGCGTCTGTGTCAGCCAGACTTCCGGAATGTCCTCTACTGCCAGCAATGTATTCGCTCCCAGGGCACGGATCGTCTGGTGCTCTCCTGTCTCATTTACCAGTGTAGCGCCGGTCCCCGTGGGTGCATCCGGCTTGCTGATCAACCGGCTCTGCAACGGCTCACGGTCCAGCAGTTTTTGCAACTGATGCGCTTGCGGATCATTCCCCACCGCTGCGTAGAAGCGTACAGACGCTCCTGCCCTTGCTGCGGCCACCGCCTGGTTGGCCCCCGCTCCACCCGCACCGGGAGTGCCCGCACCGTAGACAGTCTCACCCGCTTCCGGGAACCGCTCACAGCGGTAGCTCGTATCCAGACTTACACTGCCCGCTACCAGGATCATTCGTTTCTTACGTTGCCCTTTATCCACACGCAGGCTCTTTTATTAAATCATATTATGCAAGACACCATCATACAGTTCGAATCCTTTCAGCCGCAAATCGCCCTCATGCTCGGCTCCGGCCTCAATGGTTTTGCTGACGAACATATCAGCATCGAACACACAACGCCTTACACTCAGATTGAGGGTTTTCCCGAACCCACCGGTGAGCAGCATAAGGGTAACTTGGTCCTCGGTACGATTGACGGCCTTCGCATTGCCTGCCTTCAAGGCCGTTACCACCGCTTTGAGGGGTATATGCCTGAGGAAATCATACGCCCCGTCGAGTTGGTCGCTAATATGGGCGTTAAGTCGATAATCCTCACCAACGCTTCCGGCGGAATCCGCCACGACCTCCATCCAGGTGACATCATGCGGATCACCGACCATATTAACTTTCTCGGCATCAACCCTCTCCTCGGCGCACCTCAGGCTGATGGTTCAACCCGCCACATCGATATGACTTATGCATGGGATCCGGAGTGGGGGACTCGCCTTGATAAGAAGGCGGAAGAGAATGGCCTAACCCTTAAAAAGGGCGTCTATGTCTCCACCTTTGGGCCCAGCTTCGAAACGCCCGCGGAAATCAATGCCTTCAAGGTTCTCGGTGCGGATGCCGTCGGCATGTCCACTGTCCAGGAATGTATCTGGGCACGGCGACGTGGCCTCAAAGTCCTCGGCCTTTCGCTCATCACCAACTACGCCGCCAGCCGCGAGCGTGAAGCCCTTGATGTCCAGCATGTCTTTGACACCGCCAACAAGGCACAGCCCCTCTTCGCCAATTTGGTCAAGCTGGCACTCTCTGACCTGTAAATTAAAAAGGGCGCTCAGTTACGAGCGCCCTTGTTGATTTCTATTTTATCTATATGACGGTGATGGGAGATGCACTACCGGAAGGATGACCTTCTTGCGAATGGCAGTGCCATTCTCGGTTGCGGGGGTGAACTCCCAGTCGTTGATGACCGACATGATGTTACGGCCGAAACGTGTACTGGATGCCTCTATCAACTCAGGATTCTCCACGGTGCCATATTCTGTGAGATCGAACATGATTTTTGCTTTAGCTCTCATATCAAACTGCACATATTGTGTAGGCAGTTCCGGAATTACCGCATTTTTCACGGTGGGAGATTCACTCAAACTCGCGTAAGCTTGAGTACTTATGACCAAGGCCAGTACAGCCACAACTATCTTTTGTATCATTTGGATTTTCATTTTTTGATTTCTACTTTGGTTTAAGGAAAATCCGAAAGATATGTTGGGAAAGAACAATTACGTTTTATATTTCTATGCGCCTTCGTTAGAAATGCAAACGACGCGCTTTATTTCTTGTTAAAAAGAATAAAACATAGCAGGTCGATTTCGTCAGTGTGCAGATTTGCCCATAGCCTCATGAGTTGTATTATGTATACATCTTAATTACGTAATCATCATGTAAATTGAAAAGGGCGCCCAATAATGGACGCCCTTGTTGTTTTCGAGGTATCTTTTAGATCGCCCGAACTTAGGGTTTGTAGATCACCGGTAGAATCACCTTGCTGTGGACAGCAGAGCCATTCGCTTTGGCTGGTTCGAATTCCCAGTCGTTCAGGACTTTTACTACGTTTCTGCCGAATTCACGGTCTGTGCTTTCGAGCAGTTCTGGGTTTGCCACTGTACCATCTTCATTGATGTCGAATAGCACCTTGGCTTCGGCCCTGATCCCGTATGTCTTCAGTTCATAAGGCACGTTGGGTTGGACCGGGTTTTTGATCGATGTCTCCTCTGTATAGCCTGCAAAGGCTTGTGAACTGCCGATGAATGCCAGTATATACGTAGCTGATTTGAGTGGGTTTTGGATTTTCATGATGTAGTGTTT
>CAYQCG010000008.1:0-14922 GCA_964415925.1 uncultured Puniceicoccaceae bacterium
GAGGGTGTCGGGGTAGTAGGAATGGTCTTCATTGAAGACGAGGCGCGCGAGGTATTCTAGATTGACCTGATGGACGATACCGGCACCGGGCGGAACGACGCTGAAAGTCTTGAAAGCCTGTTGGCCCCACTTGAGGAATTCGTAGCGTTCACGATTGCGGTCGAACTCGATCTTGAGGTTTTCCTCAAAGGCGTTGGCGGTGCGATAGCGGTCGACCTGAACGGAGTGGTCGACCACGAGATCGACGGGGACGAGAGGTTCGATGAGCGCGGGGTCCTGCCCGAGGTCGGCAACGGCCTGCCGCATGGCGGCGAGGTCGACAAGCAGGGGAACGCCGGTAAAGTCCTGAAGGACGACACGGGACACAACGAAGGGGATTTCACGCTTGTCCGGATCCTGCGCGTTCCATTTACAGAGGGCGGTGACGTCGTCCGGCTTGACGCGCTGGCCATCGCAGTTACGGAGGAGCGATTCGAGAACTACACGAATACAGGCGGGCAGTCGTGAAATTTTACCCAGTCACGCGTCATCGAGGGCAGGAAGGCTGTAAAGGTGGCCGTCACGGAATTCGCGCCGGGCATTAAAAGGGTCTTGTTTTGCGGACATACCCGCAAACTAGGGCAGGTATGACTACGACTGCAAGGCTGACTTAACTTCTTCGAACGGCGGGAGGTCCTTGGGGTTGTCGCTGGACCAGGCGTAAGTGATATTGCCGTCCTTATCGATGACGAAAGCGCTGCGTTTGGCGACGCCGTTGTAGTCGAGGACACCGGGGACGAAATTTTCGTCGAGGACGTCGTAAGCCTTGCAGACCTGCTTGTTAAAATCGGAGAGGAGCTTAACGGAAATACCGAACTGGTTGGCGAAGGCTTCCTGGGCAAAAGGACTGTCGACACTGATGCCGTAGACTTCGGTGTCATCAGACTTGTAACCTTCGAGGCCCTGACTGACGGTGCAGAGTTCATCCTGACAGACACTTGTGTAGGCGAAGGGGAAGAAGAGGAGGAGGGTTTTCTTCGAGCCGAAATTGTCGGAGAGCTTGACGTCATCAATGCCGTCAGCGTGCTTGTGCTTGAGGGAGAAGTCGGGAGCTTTGTTACCGGTTTGCAGAGCCATGATAATGAAGAATGAAGCGTTGTAATTTAAGATTCAGGAAGTTGAGTAATTGAATTGATAGTAGTTAGGAAGGGATTGAACTGGATGGCAAGGGCGGATTCGCAATGTCGGATTTATAATAGAAAGGGTGTCTCCGGGAGAGTGTCTTTGATCTTGAGCAAGCGAAGAAGAGAGGAAACTATTCCGGACATGCGAAGACCCCTACTCTATTCGATTATCTTCATGACGGTGCTGGTTGGCTTACTCGGTGGGAGGGAGCGGCCGAATGTGGTGGTGATCCTGACGGATGACCAAGGCTACGGTGACCTGAGCTTTACGGGGAACCGGATGCTATCGACACCGCACATCGACTCACTGGGTGAAGAAGGGGTATTCCTGTCGCGGTTTTATGTGCAGCCGGTGTGTTCACCGACGCGGGCTGAGTTCCTGACCGGACGCTACCATACGCGGAGCAATGTGCATGCGACATCGACGGGCGGTGAGCGGATGGACCTGAAGGAGGAGACGATCGCGGAGGTGTTCAACGCGGCAGGATACCGGACGGCGATGTTCGGCAAGTGGCACAATGGGACGCAGGGCCCCTACCACCCGAATGCGCGTGGGTTCAAGGAGTATTACGGATTCTGCTCGGGGCACTGGGGTGACTACTTCGATGTGAAGCTGCTGGACCACAACGGGCATCTTTCCAAACTTGTTTTTTGACCCTCCAGAAGTCTAACTCCAAGGCACTACTTGAAAACATATGGAAGCGATCGAGGTATTGACGCGGAATTGCGAGACGCTGGTGAGCGCGGCTGAGTTAAAGGCGCGGCTGGAGAAGTCGAAGGCAAGCGGAAAGCCGTTGCGGGTGAAGCTGGGGGCGGATCCGACGCGTCCGGATTTACACTTCGGGCACATGGTGTGCCTGAACGTACTACGACGGTTCCAGGACCTGGGTCATACGGCGGTATTGATTATCGGGGACTTTACGACGATGATCGGGGATCCGAGCGGACGGACGTCGGCGCGACCGGTGTTGACGAAGGAGGAGATAGAGGAGAACGCGAAGAGCTACGCGGAGCAGGCGTTCAAGGTGCTGATCCGGGAGCAGACGGAAATCCGTTTGAACAGCGAATGGTTCAACAAGATGAGTTTCGAGGAGGCGGTGCTGCTGTCACGGAACATGACGGTGGCGCGGATGCTGGAGCGGGATGACTTTGCCAGGCGGATGGCGTCGAACTCGCCGATCTCGATCACGGAATTCCTTTACCGGCTGGTGCAGGGCCATGACTCGGTGATGATCGAGGCGGACTTGGAACTTGGCTTAACTGACCAGACGTTCAACCTGCTGGTGGGGCGGCATCTGCAGAAGACGGCCGGTCAGCCTGAGCAGATTGTCATAACTTTTCCACTTCTGGTGGGTCTGGACGGGGAGAAGAAGATGTCGAAGTCGCAGGACAACTACATCGCGTTCAACGACCCGCCGAAGGAAATGTTCGGGAAGATCATGTCGGTGAGAGACGAGGGGATGTGGGAGTATTACCGTTTATTGCTGGACAGGCTGCCGGCTGAGATTGAGCAGATGAAGCAGGAGCACCCGATGGCGATGAAGAAGCAACTGGCGGTGTCCCTGACCAACAAGTTCCATGGCGAAGGGACAGGCGAGGCGGAACTGTCACAGTTCGAGAAGGTGTTTTCGAAGCAGGAGTTACCGGACGAGATGCCGGAATTCACGTGGGAGGACTTGATGGGCGAGGCAGAAAGCGGACGTATAACGGAGGTCATGGCTTTGACGGGTTTGTTTCCCTCGAAGAAGGAATGCCGCCGTATGATCGAGCAGGGAGCGGTAAAGATCGACGGGGAGAAGCTGATTGATGTGAACATGACCGTCGCCAAACCTTTAAAAGAGCACGTTTTCCAGGCAGGGAAACGGAAGTTCTTTAAATTAAAAGCTAAGAATTAAAACCTGTTATTCTACTCTGATGCAGGCGCGGGTATGGATGGCTGGTAATTGACCTGCGGGGCGTAGGCGGTGAAGGGTCGGAGTTGCGCGCGGAGGCGATTGACGATGTGGGCGTAGTCGGGATTGGCGGCGAGGTTGTTGACCTCATCGGGATCCTCGTAGTGGTCGTAGAGCTCATGTCCTGCGAGACCGGCGTTCCACTCGGTGTAGCGCCAACGAGGGACCCGGATGCTGTAGCCCTGGTTACGCTTGCTGTGATGAACCTGACTGATGGCTGGGGGATCCCATTCCGCTTGGGCATTTTGGAGGACGGGCCTGAGGCTGACGCCATCGACTTCCGGTATGTCTGCCACAGCGTAGTCAGCGATTGTGGGGAAGAGGTCGGTGCTCTCTACGATCTGAGGGCGGACAACGCCGGGTTGCGGCTGGCCGGGGACCCTTATGATCATGGGCACGCGGAGGGAGCGTTCGAAGTTCTTGCGCTTGTACCAGAGGCCCTTGTCGCCGAGGAAATAGCCGTGATCGGACCAAAAGACGATGATGGTGTTGTCGATCAGGCCGTTCTTTTCGAGGGTATCGAGGATACGACCGACCTGGGCATCGACGAAGGAGACACAGGCGTAGTAGGCCTGTTTGCACTTGCGAGCTTCCTCGACGGAGCAACCGAAGTAATAGGGCCAGCGGTTACCGACATCGCGCTGGACGGCCATGTGGGGGACGTCGACGAGATCCTGCCGGGCTTCCTGTAGATCCTGCAGTTCAATTTCGTCGAGGGTGTAAAGATCGAAGTATTTTTTCGGCGCGACGTAAGGACAGTGCGGGTTATAGAATCCGGCGGCGATGAAGAAGGGCTCGTCCTTGTGATCCTCGATGAGTCGGATGGCGATGTCAGCGACCTGCCCGTCGGTGTGATCGGAGTCTTCACTGACAGGGTCCCACCAGGCCATGGAAATGCCGAGCGCGTTCTTCCTGCCAGTGACGCCACCGGGGTAGCGAACGATGTTTTCCTCCTGCAGTTTATCGATACCGGCGGGATTATAGCGCTCCATCCAGGTTTCAGGGTAGTCGTGTCCATCAGTGCCGATCTGTGTCGGGTTGCCGTAGTGGTAGATCTTGCCGACACGGGCGACGAAGTAGTCGTGCTCCTGGAAGAAGTCACCCATAGTGACCAGACCGGGATTCAATTGCTTAAGGTCGTCCTGCAGGGTATGAAAGTTTATGGTGTTGGGGCGGAGGCCGGTCATCATGCTGGCCCGACTGGGGGCGCAAAGGGGCTGCTGGCAGTAGGCGAACTCGAACCGTGCACCCATGGCGGCGAGGCGGTCAATATTGGGCGAGTGGACCTGCTCGACGCCATAGCAACCGAGGTCGGTATTCATGTCGTCAACGGCAATAAAGAGGACGTTGAATTTTTCGGCTGCGACAGCGTGAACTAAAAGGAGCAGGGATAAGAGGAATTTTGGCATAATTATTATTCAAAAGTAATTCATGTGTGCCCTTACCCAATCAAAATAAATCATAGATCACAAAGATAACTTAGCGGCGGCTGGGGGGTCTACGAGCCAGTGGGTTTTCTCTGCAAAGCCCTGAAAGATTTTGGCGGGGAAGTCGCTGACGGATCCGTCACCCTGAAGGACGGTTTTAAGCATATCGGCTTTCTTTTCGCCGAGGACGCAAACGACCAAGTGGTCGGAGCGTTCCATGCCGGTTGGGGTGATGGTGAGGCGCCAACCCTTGCCGGGGACGTCGATGCAAATGAAGTTATCGTTGGTATCGATGCCGAGGATGGGGCTATCCGGGAAGATCGATGCGGTATGACCGTCATCCCCCATGCCGAAGAAAGCGACGGCGAAACAGAAATCGGGGCGGAAGCGCTCGTTCCACTGGCGATTGAAGACAATGCCGGCGGAGTGAGGATCGACATGGGTGGGCCAAGGGAAGCGGTAGTCGAGGGGAACACAGAGGGGATCGAGCATAAGGCGCTCGGCGTTGCCGAAGTTGCTGTCCCCGCTGCTAGCGGGGACGAATCGCTCGTCACTGGTGGTCCAGACAAGGCGATCGAGGGCATCACGGGAAAAGGGATGTTCCTGAGCCGCCCATTTGTAGAAGGCCTGCGGCGTTGAACCACCTGTGAGGCCAACAGGAATACCATTGATGGAACGATTCGTAGAGGCCTTCAGGATATAAGCGGCACACTGTTGAAAAATTTCCTCCTGGCTGGCGACAGTGAGTTTACCGTAGTCAGTTTTGTATTCTGGCATGAAGCACTTAACGGTTCAGAAAAAGAGGGCTTCGGCAAGCGCAAGTTCAGGATCCATCTGACGGATGACGAGAGGGCGATGATGCGAGGTGTCATTGAGGGATGCTTTGATGGAGCCGAACTGGTCACTGAAACTGTGTGTCCACGTGAGGTGTTTAGCCTCTGTCTGATACCGCCAGACGAGTTGAATATCGTGACCGTCATCATCGGGGAGCCGACCTGTCCTGAAGGCAGGGTTGAATCTGGGTAGTGAGGCCTGACGCGCACAGGCATTGAGGCTTTTCTGCAGCCAACCGAGAAGCGCGCCGGCATCGCCGGAGAAGAAATCCTTATGAAGGAGTTCAACGGAATCGAGTCCCGAGACAAGATGGGCGGGCGAAAATCCGCCCAACCAGTGGCCGAGTGTCTGTCGAAGATGGAGGCTGCGGGTGTAGGCGAGGTCGTGCCAGAGGGTATCGAGAGGCCAGTCGAGAGAGAGGTAGTTACGCCCATCGACGGCTGAGTCATAGACGAGGCGGCGGCTGCGCCGGGTGAGTGACCATCCTTCGCGGGTGAGGTCTTGGAGGGGGACACGGTGGAGCCAGTAATAGATGGGGAGGTCATTTTCGAGCCAGACGGAAAGCTGCTGGTCGAGGAGGAGCCCTTCGTCTTCGCGATAATCGAGAAGAAGGGCCTCGCAGCAGCACATTTCGCGAAAGGTGGGGCCAATGTAACACTGGCTGAAGAGCTTGGCCTGAAGCTGACATTCCTCCTTCAAGTCGCTGGCGGGAGAGAGGACAATGATACGGCAGGGGTAGCGCTGGGCAAAGGTAACGGCGGTATCGAAGCGGTCTTTAGCTTCGTCTTCAGTGGTATCGGGGCCAAAGTGGAGGACAAGGTTCATCTGTATGGCGTGAAATCCGGAAGGCGCACCTTCACCGCCCTCGGTGTCCCCATCCCACATATGGGCGAGGGTATCGGAAATTTCACGAACTTTAATGGGGACTCCGGGGAGGCTTGATAGTAAGGACATTGTAAAACTTAAAAGCTTAAGCGTTCAGACTATGGAGTAAGTCTTTGGGGAATTGATCAATGATCGTGGCCGGAATTGTCTGAATGATCATGGCCGGTATGGTCCGAATGGTCGTGGCCGGAATGTGAATGGGAAGTTTCCGCGGGCGTCGTAACGTATTGCTCGAGGACGGACTGGATGCGAACGACGAGGATCTGCTGGGCAGCCTGAATACGGGGACTCATGAGGGTATTCATTTCACGCCCGATGACCGGCTCGACTTCGAGGAGTTTGCGTCCGATCGGGCTATTGTAGAAGGCCAACAACTGCTCAAGTTCTTCATCCGTGTAAACGTCGGTATAGACCTGGGCGAGACTGTTGAAAAAGGACTCATCGAAAATAGCCTCGATGGAGTCATTGAAAATATCCGAGACCTTGTCGGCGACTTCGGGTTTGGCATCGTCGGGTATATTATCCTGGCTGAAGATGAAGCGACGCTGCGCTTCCTTGACCTGGTCGAGTGCGGCAACCATATCAGAGCGCACATCGACTATATCGATGATCTGCCGGGCGGTGTTGAGGGCGGGTTGATCGGCGAGGAGGCTGAAGGGAAGCAGCCAGGGAGTTAAGAACTGTAATAATTTCATGGATACACTGGTTCGGGTTAGCTGCGGCGCCATTCGTTGCCGTCCGACTGGAGGAGTAGTCCGGCCCCGGCGGGACCCCAGGAACCGGCAGGATATTCCTCAAGGCCCTCGATGCCCTGTTCCTGCCAGTAATTGAGAACGGGGTCGACGAGTTTCCAGGAGGCCTCGGTTTCGTCACCGCGGATAAAGAGTGTGGAATCACCGACCATGGCGTCAATAATGAGGCGTTCGTAAGCTTCGGGGGTGTTGGACCCAAAGGTGGTGGCGTAGCGGAAGTGCATCTTGACGGGCTGGGTGCGGGTTTCGAGTCCGGGGATCTTGGAATTCATGACGAGGGACATGCCTTCATCGGGCTGCACCTGTATGACAAGGGTATTGGCGGCGAGTTGCAAGGATTTATCGGAGCTGAAGAGGACCCCCGGGGGGCGCTTGAACTGGATGGCAATCTCACTGACACGTCGCGGCAGGCGTTTACCACTACGGAGATAGAAAGGAACCCCTGACCAGCGCCAGTTGTTGATGTTAAGGCGGAGGGCGGCGTAAGTCTCGGTGAATGAATCCTCGGGGACATTTTCTTCCTGCATATAACCGGGGACGGAGCTACCCTCTACCCTGCCCTCACTATAACGGCCGCGGACAGCATCGCTGCAGCCGTTATCAAGTTTGAGGGGAGCGACAGCCTGAAGGACCTTGACCTTTTCATCGCGGATGGCTTCGGGATCGAGGCTGGCGGGGGGCTCCATGGCAACGAGGGAAAGGAGTTGCATGGTGTGGTTCTGGATCATGTCGCGGAGCGCACCGGACCTGTCGTAGTAGCCGGCACGGCTACCGACACCGACGCTTTCGGCTACGGTGATCGCGACGTGGTCGACGTAGGAGCGATTCCAGATGGGCTCGAAGATGGCATTGGCGAAGCGCTGGACGAGGAGGTTCTGGACGGTTTCCTTACCGAGGTAGTGATCGATGCGGTAGACCTGCTGTTCATCAAAGTGTTTTCCGATGATGTGGTTGAGTTCCCGGGCACTCTCAAGATCGTGCCCAAAAGGCTTTTCGATGATGACTTTAGTGCTGAGCCGGGAGTCGATCTGGTGGCGTGCGAGGCCACAGTGACCGAGGTTTTCAATGATGTTCTCAAATACCCCGGGTGGAGTGGAGATGTAGAAAACGAACTGGAGGGGCTCACCGCTTTCCATTTCAAGAGCCTGCAACCGATTGTTCAGGTCGTTGAAGGCATCGGGATCATCGTATTTTCCGGCAAAGTATTCGATTTTTCCGGAGAGGTCGTTCCAGACATCATCCTGCAGCGGACGGCGAGAGAATTCCCCGATATCCTGCTTACAGCGGGCACGGAAATCTTCATCGGGAATATCGGTGCGTCCGAAACCGATAAAGTTGAAGCGACCGGGGAGAAGGTTGTCGACGGCCAGGTTGTAGAGGGCGGGAACCAGCTTGCGGGAAGTGAGGTCACCGCTGGCCCCGAAAATGACGAGTAGCGTGGCAGGCGCACCGCGGTGCCTGGAGAGACCTTCCAGGAAAGGGTGTGTAGACTCTGATGACATGGAACTCCAATCTTTGGTGAGATTGGGAGAATGAGCAAGTCAGAGAAAAACAATCCACGAAATTACACGAAAAATAATCTCAAGTAGATATCATTGCATTAAGCATTTTATAAGTTGCAATGATATACAAAAAGATAGTAATCAGATCAAAAAATAAAGGCATCAGATTCTTGTCTGGCCAACACTTACTAAACTTATACTGATTGCTAGTTTCTGATAAGGTTTTCATATTTTTTAAATAAATACATCCCATTGTGTATTTATACAGTAATACTTCTAGGCACTGCAGAAAAACACCAAACAAGAATAGGATAATTGTACGTCTAAATGTTTGTTTATCAGCAATTTCCAATCTGAATTCTTGTTGACTGGCAAAAAGATATGGGATGGCGATGCCATATACTATTAGCCAGCTACTGAGTATTTTTTTGAATGATTTGTGAGACTGATAATAACCCTCGGACTCAGCCTCGGACTCTTTTAATTCAGCCATAGATAAAACTTATCGTTTTGAGCATGTAAATCAATCATCATTATTTATAACAAATAATATGAAATTAGAGTGTGACTTACGGGCCAAAGAGGGGGCCGGTGTGGTCGAGGGCGGTGGCGCCGGGTGGCAAGGCTTCGGTGATGTTGGGGGTGGGCTGTTTGGTGAGGTAGTTGACAAGGACACCGTTGCCGTCGGGGCCGAGGAGGTCCGGGTACCAGACGACATGGCCGTCGAGATAGACGATGTGGCCGCCTTCGTCGCCGTAGACACCGGGATTGGTATCATTGAGGGAAGCCCATGTGCCGTCTGTCTGGAGACCGCGAGTCCATGCGATGGGAGTGGTGCTGGGAGCGGAATCTGGGAGAATGCCGCTGACCACGGCAAAGCTGAGGGGGTAACCATCGAAGTCACCATTAAGCTTCCAGACACCGTCGATGGGAAAGGCCACGGATTGAGGAGGTGTATCGGCGTTCTGGATGACGAGGGGGTCTTCGGAGAGGATGAAGAGACCGGCTTCGTTGAGGTTGATTTCGCGGGCGAGGGTGAGTGCCCAGTTGTAGATGGTATCGGCCGAGATACTGCGGGGCTGGCCGGTCTGGCTGCTGTAGGCGCTATAGGCCATGGCGATCTGGCGGAGATTGCTCTGGGCGGCCGATTTACGGGCACCCTCCATCATGAAACCCACAGCAGGCACTAGGAGAGCGCTGAGGATGGCAATGACGGCAACAACAGCAAGCAGTTCAACGAGGGTGAAGGCGCGTGGCCTGGATCTTGATATATGATTGTTCATGGCAATAGGAAGAGGCCAAGATGAAACATGATTCTGATAACGCAAGACTTTATTTCGGTTGAGGTTAAGCACTTAACCAGTGGGCTTTACAAGTCGTGCAATAAGTGCAACATACGACCCACACACACAGCTGCCTGATGGAGTATACTGTTGATTTTGAAGAGACCAGTGGCTTTACACTGGTAACGGTGCGGGGTCGCCGTGAGGTTGGGCATGAGCTGGAAGATGCGAAAGTATACTGGGCAAAAATCGCACTGTATTGCCGTGAGCATCAACCCAAGCGTGTATTGGTGAGTGTTGAGCTGACGGGAGAGATACCGAAGATTGTGTCTTATCAATTGGGCCTGGAAGCCGAAGCCCTGGGCTTCAAACCGAATCTCAAGCTGGCAATCGTTGACCCTAACGAGCAGGCACGAAAGAGCCACGAACTGGGAGCATTGACCGCCAGTAACCGGGGCTACGATATCGAGGTTTTCGCAAGTCAGGAAGAAGCGAAAAACTGGCTGACAGATGAAGGTCCCGAAAGAACGTAGAGCCTTATTTCAGGGTTTCCTGGAGAAATGAAGTCGTGGCTTCAAGGGTGCGCTGGAAGTAGCCAAGTTGAGGGTTGAAGACATTGAAAATGTGATCGGCACCGCCGATGAGGAGAGATTCACGTCTTACACCAAGAGAATAACCGACGATTGTTTGTCCGACAAGGGGGAGGAAGTCCTGGGTGCCCTGGATATTGAGGAGGGCTCCGGGGTATAGACGGATGTATTCAAGGAGATCGACTTCACGCCATGAGAGGAAAAACTCCGGCTCCATGGTGTAGGTTTTCCATCCCCTGATGGTAACCTGCCCTTCACGAAGCGCAGTGCGGGCTTCTTCGGCAAAGGTTTTCTGGTTGCCGAGGAAATCCGTATCGACCAAGGGAGACCAGAGGACGATGCTGCTGAACCAGTCCGGGTGTCTGCCGGAAATGTAAATAGCGGTCGCACCGCCCATACTCCAACCACAGATGCCGATACGACTGGCATCCACACCTTCGCGGGCAAGAACAAAGCGGTAAGCGTCTTCGGCATCACGGAGGCGTGATGCGGCAGTGGACTTCACGTAGTTAGCCGCCCTGCCCTCTCCAGTGAAAGTGAAGCGGAGGCTGGCGAGACCTGCGATTTCAGCAAGGTTATGAGCAAGTTTGATGTTGGCATCGCCAGCGCCGTCCATGCCATCGGAAAGACCGTGGAAGATGAGAACCACACCGCCGTTCCAGTCTGACTCGGGCTGTGTCCAAGTAGCTTCGGTAACCTGACCGAAGGTGACGGATTCGGTGACCGGACCGGCACTGAGAGAACCGAGAAGAAGGAAGAGGAGGGAAGAGTGGATTCGCATAAGCCGGATACTGCAGGGACTGTTCCCGGTCGTGAATAGGAGGTGAAATTGCGCCAAATAATACTTTGCGGGGATGGCGAAACATTCTAAAATGAAAGTATGAAAACTACCCCGATTATCCTGCAGTTCATCGTGATTTCAGGCCTTCTTCTTCAAGCCGCACATCATGAAGAGAGAGGGGCTGATTATCCTGATCCCGCACGTTTTGAAGAGGCCATCGCGGAGTTTGAGGCGATGGATGCGGAGGAATTTCCACCGGAAGGTGCAATCCTGTTTTACGGGAGCTCGAGTATCCGGCGCTGGCATGAACAGCTACCGGCGGTATTTGCCCCGCTTGAGGTAATCCCGCGGGGATTCGGCGGCAGCACTATGCTGGATGCCCTGTATTACGCAGACCGGGTAGTGCTACCCTACAAGCCGCGGGCAATCGTATTCTACGAAGGTGACAACGACACAAACGGAGGCGTAGCGCCGGAAAAGATCCTGGAAACGTTCGACCGATTTTTGGAAAAAGTACATGGCAACCTGCCTGACTGCCATATCTATTTTCTGTCCATAAAACCGAGTCCCAAGCGGTGGCACCTCTGGCACGATGTGGTTGAGCCTCTTAACCAGACGATACGGGAGCGGTGCGAAGCGCATCCTCTGATGACTTACGTGGATGTCGCCGCGCCGATGATTCTGGATGACGGCGAGTTGGATCCGTCCATCTTCGTAGAAGACGGTGTCCATACGAACCGTGAAGGATACGAACGCTGGCGCCTGATCCTCAGACCGCTGTTGCTCCAGAGGGAGCTGAATTAATACGGTAGCGGATGAGCGGCTGTGAGGTCAAGAGCCACCTTTTTGGCGGCGGAAATGACCGATTCATCGTCCGGGTCATTCGTCACAGAAACGATGGCGGCGGCAATTTTCTCCATTTCCGGCTCGCGCATGCCACATGAAGTCACAGCGGGTGTGCCAAGGCGTATACCGGAGGTGTAGTAGGGCTTGCGGTGCTCACCGGGAACGGTGCTTCGGCTGGTCGTGAAATTAGCTTTTTCGAGGGCGTTCTGAATCTTGAGGCCGTGGTAATCGGGATGGGTCTTGCGAAGGTCGACAACCATGAGGTGGTTATCGCTACCGTCACTGATGAGTTGCAGGCCGCCATCGATCAGACTTTTTGCCATGGCCCGGGCATTATCAACGATCTGACGGGCATAGACCTTAAAGCCTTCGGTGGCGCATTCCTTGAAGCAAACGGCTTTACCCGCGATGATATGCATGAGGGGGCCTCCCTGATTAAAGGGGAAGACCGCCATATTGATGGCCTTAGTATATTTTTCCTTACACAGGATAAGGCCACCACGGGGACCACGAAGGGTCTTGTGGGTGGTGGTGGTGACGAAGTCGGCGTGAGGCACAGGATTGGGATGCACCCCGGCAGCAACAAGCCCGGCAATGTGGGCAATATCGGCAAGGAGGAAGGCTCCGACGCTGCGGGCGATTTCGCCCATACGTTCAAAATCGATGACACGCGGATAGGCGGAAGCACCGACAGTAATCATTTTGGGTTTTTCCTTTTCGGCCATGGTGGCAAGTTCGTCGTAGTCTATCAGGCCGGAGACGGGATCGACACCGTAATGAACCACATTATAATGTTTTCCTGAGAAGTTGACCGGACTGCCATGAGTCAAATGGCCTCCGTCCGAAAGGCGCAAGGTGAGAATTTTGTCGCCGAGTTCCAGCACAGAAGCATAGACGGCGGCGTTGGCCTGGCTGCCGGAGTGCGGCTGGACGTTGGCATGATCAGCCCCGAAGAGCGACTTCGCGCGATCGACAGCGAACTGCTCGACGACATCGACGTGCTCGCAACCGGCGTAATAGCGTTTACCGGGATACCCTTCCGCATACTTGTTGGTAAGGACGGAGCCACAAGCCTCCATCACGGCAGGGAGAGTGAAGTTTTCGCTGGCGATCAGTTCAATAGAACTGAACTGGCGCATTTTTTCGGCCTCCATGGCGGCATGGAGGTCAGGATCAATCACGCGCAAGGGCGCAGCGTTCAATAAGGTTTCTTCGGTAACTGACATAATTGCGGTTAATGTAGCGGCAAGCTGGGCAAATGCAAGGGAAGCTTCAGAAGGCGGGAAATAATTGCGCTGTCGGATGAGATAGTTCAGCCTTAGCAAAAAACTGAATTAGGAAAATGACGTTTCGTAATACGATTATTTCATTGGCGCTCCTCTCGGGAATACTGATGATATCCGGAATTCTCAATGCAAAAAGGAGTAATGTCCTACTGATATGTGTAGATGACCTGCGACCGGAACTGAAGTGCTATGGGGCGGACTACATTCATTCGCCGAACATAGACCGGCTAGCTGCCTCAGGACGGACCTTTCTCCGTCACTATGTCAACGCACCGAGTTGTGGTCCTTCCCGATATACGTTGCTGACCGGGCGTTATGGACCCGCTGGAAACAATGCGCTATTCCAGCGTGCCAGTGCCATAGCCAAGGGAGCGAGTGTTCCCCCGAGCATGCCGGAGTGGTTTCGGGGAAAGGGCTACACGACCGTTTCGGTGGGCAAAGTCTCTCATCATCCGGGAGGCCGCGGTGGAGCGGACTGGGATGACGGGAACCAGCCTGAAATGCCCGGGGCGTGGGATCGTCACCTAATGGATTCCGGTGACTGGAAACATCCGCGGGGCGCGATGCACGGTCTGTCTCATGGGAATATTCGCGAAGGCAGGGGGACGCATGCGCTTTTTGAGTCAGAACCGGGACCGGATACGATCTATCCGGACGGGTTGATTGTGGAGCAGGCACTTGGGGAGTTGGAAGAACTGTCAAAAGATGAAAAACCCTTCTTTCTGGCAGTGGGACTGATCAAGCCGCATCTGCCGTTTGGGGCTCCCAGCCAGTATATGGTGCCCTACAAGGATGCAAATCTGCCGCCGATACCTCATCCGGAGAAACCGACCGGAACAACGACCTGGCATAGATCGGGGGAATTCCGCAACCAGTATACGAGCTGGGGCAAAGACCCAAACGAGGACGAGGCATTTGCCACGGAGGTACGCAAGCACTACGCGGCCTGTGTGACATACGCAGATGCGAGCGTGGGCCGAATCCTGGAAAAACTGGAATCATCGGGAGTGGCAGATAAGACAATCGTTATCCTGTGGGGTGACCACGGCTGGCACCTGGGAGAGCATGCGATCTGGGGCAAGCACGCATTGTTCGAGGAATCACTGCACTCACCACTGATTATTTCTTATCCGGGGATGATTCAAGCCGGCGGCAAGACACAGGCAATGGTGGGAACGATAGATCTGTTCCCGACGTTATGCGACCTGGCGGGTATCGAACGGCCGGACTTCATCCATGGAAATTCCCTGATTCCGCATTTGCTGGATACTGAAGCGCCGGGGCACGCCACCATCGCATACCGGAATCCCTATCAGACGATCCGGACTAACCGGTATCGCCTGATTATTCATAATTCCGGAGAAACAGAATTGTATGATCACTACAGTGCGGCAAAAGAAACGGTGAACCTTGCGAATGAACAACCGGAGATCGTGCAGAAACTCAGATTACTTCTGGAATACGAACTGGAAAAGCGGGATAATTACTGAGGAGGAGAGGATATCTTCCTAGTGGACGTCCTGAAGGACTTTAATGTAATCGACGAGGGAAGGAACGGCCTCGACGATGGAGTCACGGGTGGACTCGTAATAGGTGAGGTTGTAGCCGAAAGGATCAGGGA
>CAYQCG010000009.1:0-1882 GCA_964415925.1 uncultured Puniceicoccaceae bacterium
ACGAACTTTTTGATCTGCGGGACTTGCAGCGCCGCCCCATCATTCACCCCTGGGCGATTTTTGGTGGTATCGACACATTCCATTACCCCGAATACAGTATGCTTCTGGATCGACTCTCACGGGATAATGTCTACCTCCCCACAGAATTCCTGCATGGCCTTTATGATGGTGGCCATGGAGCAGGTCTGGAAGATTACTGGAAGGCAATCCTGGAATCACCCGTGGGGGCTGGCGGATTCCTCTGGTGCTGGGCGGATGCAGCGGTTGAGCGGACGGACCGGAACGGTCAACTCGATACCGACGGCAACCATTCGGCAGACGGTATAGTGGGCCCCTATGGCGAGAAGGAAGCCAGCTATAATACAATCCGGGAAATTTGGTCACCTGTGCAGATAGCGATGGATGAAATTACATATCGCTTTGATGGAAGTATTCCGGTTGAGAACCGGTATCTGGAAACAAACCTGAACCAGTGCAGCTTCGAGTGGGAACTGGTGAGTTTTACAAGTCCCTACAAACGCTTAATGACCACCCAAGTGGGGAGCGGCCAGATCATCGCACCCTTGATCCAACCCGGAGCATCCGGCTCGCTGAAGTTGGACCTCCCCGCTAACTGGAGCGAAGCCGATGCACTGAGAATCACGGCCGTCGATCCGCATAGCGTGGAGATCATGCAGTGGTCGTGGAACATCCCGATGGACCGGACTTGGGGAACTGAGGACAATGCTCAACCTCGTCTCATTAAAGGAGATGAGATTGAAGTAGCTAAAGGTAACGTAGTCTGGAATTTCTCCAAAGACACAGGGCAGTTGCTGTCTATCAAGAAGGATGGTCGAGACATTGGTCTGCGGAATGGACCGATTGTCTACGCTGCAACAATCGAAGAGGAAATCCAGACGGAGCACGAGTGGGAGGTCACCACCGAATCATCGGCTGGTAATGTGACCATCACTGCGAGTTCCCGTGCGGATCGTTGTCAATTCAGATGGCATTTTCAAAGCGGCCAATCTGGTATCGAACTCAGTTATCGATTCATGCCACCAGAAGACCCCTTGCTCTATCATGCCGTTGGTTTCGATCTTGAGGATAGTGATGTTCTCTCCAAGCGCTGGCTGGGAGATGGGCCTTTCCGCATCTGGAATAACCGTCGCAAGGGTCCCCAATTCGGACTGTGGGAAAACGACTTCAATGACGGGCTTAGTGGAGAACGCTGGGAACTGCCGGAGTTCAAAGGAGTGTTCGGGAATGTTGACTGGATGCAGTTAAGACTCCGTCACGGAATTTCCATAGTCATCGATTCCATAGAGCAACCAGATGTAGGGATATTGCGTCCTTTCGTTTCCGAATCCAGTCAAAATGCCAAGTGGGTATGGCCCGCGGGCGGCGGACTCTACATTTTTCATAAAACTCCTGCTGTGGGGACAAAATTCAAGAAAGCTGACCGCTTGGGGCCACAGAGCATGCCAAAAGTACTGGATGCGCCCATTGAAGGCTACTTGAGGATTTCTATCCAGTAGCCATCATTACATTTACAAGGCCGCACCCTGTGTAAGGTGCGGCCTGTTTAATTGAATGGATGTTGGGTTGTGTGTACGCTTCTTATGTAAATCAGTTGTTGTGTAAATCCGCGTGGCCAAATTCCGGGCAGCAGGAACCCATTTCAGTTGCGCAATCGTCGCATACGTATCTGTCGCCCATCATTGCACCGGTTTCACGGCCACAAAAATCACAGGGTTTGCTGTCATTCTCAGTTTCTGCACCAATTCTCCAGCCACCGGAATGCGGCTCTGTCACTTTGTTATATAAAATTGTCATGTAGTCTGCTCCCAGCATTTAAACAATAGGTCGATCGAGATTGGTGAACCTTACATTGGAAAGAGAC
>CAYQCG010000009.1:1892-13938 GCA_964415925.1 uncultured Puniceicoccaceae bacterium
GAGGGGTTGCGTTTTATTTCACAGTTTAACAAGGTGAGCGGCTTATGCTTGAGACTTTGACCGATCGTCTGGGTAGCGCACTGAAGAATCTGCGCGGCCAAGGGAAGCTGACCGAAGAGAACATCGAGGAGGCCCTGAAAGAAGTGCGGACCGCTTTGCTGGCGGCCGATGTGCATTTCCGGGTCGCACGCAGCTTCGTCAACGATGTGAAGGAAGCCTGCCTTGGGCAGGAAGTGACAAGGAGTGTTACCCCTGGACAGATGGTGGTGAAGATCATCCACGACGAGTTGGTCAAACTACTGGGAGAAGGCACCACAAGCCTCAGTGAGAAGAAGCCGTTACGCGTCCTGCTGCTGGGATTGCAGGGATCAGGCAAGACGACCTTCACGGGGAAACTGGGACGCGAGTTGAAAAAGCGCGGCTACAATCCACTGCTGGTGGCGTGTGACCCATACCGCCCGGCGGCGATCGACCAGCTTGAAACGCTGGCAGAGCGAGAGAGCCTGAGTTTCTATGCCGAGCGTGGACATGAGGATGTGCCGAAAGTGGGGAAGAACGCCCTCAAGCATGCGAAGGAAAATTCAACTGACGCATTGATTTTCGATACGGCGGGACGCCTACAGATCGACGAAAAACTGGTCGATGAAGTCAAGCGGCTGAAGGAAGTTGTGGAGCCGCATGAAATCCTATTAGTGGGTGATGCAGCTTTGGGTCAGGAGGCGGTCAATGTAGCGAAGACCTTCAACGAGGCGGTCGGATTGACGGGTATTATCCTGACACGACTCGACGGAGATGCGCGCGGGGGTGCCGCACTGTCAATGAAGAGCGTAACCGGGGTGCCGATTAAATTTCTCAGCACGGGTGAAAAGCTGGATGAATACGAAGTCTTTCACCCTGACCGTCTGGCCTCCCGGATTCTTGGGATGGGGGACGTGGTCAGCCTGGTTGAGAAGGCGCAGGAGACTGTCGACCAAAAGGAAGCGGAGCGTCTGGCTGAACGGATGGCGCGCAACGAATTCAACTTTGAGGACTTTCTCTCGCAACTGAAGCAGGTGAAGAAAATGGGGTCGCTGGGCGGCCTGATGGGGATGATGCCGGGCATGAGCAACATCAAGGTTGGGCAGAAGGAAGAGGACAAGATGAAGCACACGGAGGCGCTAATCCAGTCCATGACTCCACAGGAACGGCAAAATCCGCAGATCATCAATGCCAGCCGCCGCGCCCGGATCTGCAGGGGAGCGGGTTTGCAAGTGAAGGACCTGAATGCCCTGATCAAGCAGTATCAACAGATGCGTAAGATGATGAAAATGATGAAGGGCGGTGGCAAGAACGCCAAAAAAATGAAGCAAATGGCCAAGTCCATGCAGGGCGGCATGGGGATGTGAAGACTGAACTAGCGTGGCACTTTATAATTACGTGGTAAAGTCATGCCAGCGCATCCCAGCTGATTCCAAAATCGGTTAAAGTTGGCATGGTGCCGGGAATGATTGCAACTTGCCGTAGGTGATCGGACTTGTTCTATACTAGAGTTATGAAAACGCTCACTACCCTGATTGTAACCCTGATAATAATGACCCCGTTACTCCGTGCGGAGGACTACCTGAATGAGACTCCGGAGGAAAAGGCGGCGCGGATGGGCTGGTTCAAGGAGGCACGCTTCGGGATGTTCATCCACTGGGGCGTTTATGCGACCTACGCGGGGCATTACCGGGGCACGCCGGTGGGGGGCAACAGTGAATGGATTCTGCATCGAGCCAGCATCCCTTTGGAGGAGTACGAGCAAGCCGCGCAGATGTTCAACCCGGTGTTCTTCAATGCGGACGACTGGGTGCAGGCAGCCAAGGATGCGGGCATGAAGTATATCGTCATCACGAGCAAACACCACGACGGCTTTGCCCTGTGGGATTCCAAGGTGAGTGACTGGGATATCATGGACGCCTCTCCCTTCCAGCGCGATATCCTGAAGGAGCTGGCCGAGGCCTGCGAGCGCCACGACATCCGGCTGTGCTTCTACCACTCCATCATGGACTGGCATCATCCGGATGCCCAGGCTCCCAAGTTCCCCTTCTACAACCGTACGCGAGAAGTCGAAAAGCAGTGGGAAAACCCTAACTTCCCCCGCTATATCGAGAACTACATGAAGCCGCAGTTGAAGGAACTTCTGACGGACTACGGCGACATCGGAATCCTTTGGTTCGACGGTGAATGGATCCCGGAATACACCACCGAGATGGGCAAGGACGTCTACAACTACGTGCGTTCGCTCCAGCCTGACATCATTATCAACAACCGGGTGGACAAGGGCCGCCAAGGCATGGCCGGTCTGACCGCGAAAGGTGACTTTGCAGGGGACTACGGCACCCCCGAGCAGGAAATCCCCGATACCGGCCTGGAGGGGGTCGACTGGGAATCCTGCATGACAATGAACCGCTCCTGGGGATGGAAAGCGGGTGATAATGAGTGGAAGTCCACTACCCAGCTGATTCACAACCTGATCGATTCAGTATCCAAGGGTGGCAACTACCTGCTCAATGTGGGACCTACCGGTGGCGGCTACATCCCCCGCCCCAGCCTGCAGCGTCTGGCGGAAATCGGTGACTGGATGGACCAGCACAGTGAAGCCATCCACGGAGCCAAAGCCAGTCCTTTCAGGAAACCCGGCTGGGGTTCTTACACAATGAAGGAGGATGCTGTCTACGCCATCATCCACGACTGGCCTTCCGCACGGGCAGTGCTGAATATACCCTATCTGGAGGGTGAACGCTACCGCCGGGTCGAATGGCTGCACAACGGCGAATCGATCGGGTTTGAACGCGGCAACAACGGGCTGGTCATCCCTCTGCCGGATGCCATCCCCAATCCGCACGCCTCGGTCATAAAGCTGAGTTACTAGACAAGGTGCACGGCGTCGACATCGAGTACATCGATGATTTCGGGGTCCATCTTGAAGTTGTGACGGAGCCTGAGGAGCTCTGGAACGACTCTGGTGACGCCACGGACAAAGTACCAGACCTGAAAACGGTAGTTGTCCTTAATCTTCTCAACGGGTGCGGGCGCAGGGCCGCGGATTTCAACTTCCTCCAGATTCAGGGCTTCGACCTGTCGGGCGAATTGCTCGGCATAGAAGGCCAATTTGTCGGCATTCTTACCCCGGAAGTGGTGATGGATGAGGTGGCGAAAGGGCGGGTAGTGATATTCACGGCGACGCTCCAGTTCGTCCTCGAGAAAGCCGTCGAAGTCCTGCTGGCGTGCATACTGGATAGGTGCTGCATGGGGGACGTAGGTCTGGACGACGACTTCACCCGCGCGATCACCACGCCCTGCCCGTCCTGCCACCTGGACGAGGAGCTGGAAGGTTCGTTCGGCAGACCGGAAATCCGGCAGGTGAAGGGAGACATCCGCATCGACCAGGCCAACGAGGGTAACGTTGGGAAAGTCGAGACCCTTGGCAATCATCTGGGTGCCCACCAGGACATCGATTTTTCCGGAGCGGAATTCGTTAAGAATCTCGCGGAAACGGTTTTTCCGCTGCATGGAGTCCGTATCCAGTCGAATGATACTGGCGCCGGGAAGGAGTTTGCGGGCGGCATCTTCAACCCGCTGGGTGCCGCTTCCCCGCCAGAGGATCTTCTGTGAGCGGCACTTGGGGCAGCGTTGAGGTTCGCGCTCTTCGAATCCGCACAAGTGGCACCGGAGGACATGCAAGGTGCGGTGGTGGGTTAGCGTAACGCTGCAGTGGTCGCAAGTGGCAACGTATCCACAATCCGGGCACAAGAGGCTGGTATGGTAGCCCCTGCGGTTGAGGAAAAGGATGGACTGCTCCCTGTTCTCAAACCGTTCGCGCAACTTTTCCGCCAGAGTGGGAGTGAAGAGGGTTGCGCCCTTGCTTTTTAGCGCTTCGAGACGCCGGTCTGTTATGTAGATATGCGGTAACTGCCGGTTGTCGACACGGCGGGTCAGGCGGTTGAGCCGGTATTTGCCCTGCTCGACATTATAGAGGCTTTCAAGTGCCGGAGTGGCACTGCCGAGGACGCAAACCGCCCTGCAAACGTGAGCCCGGTAGACGGCTACGTCACGACCATGGTAGCGCGGTTTTTCCTCCTGCTTGTAGGCGGGCTCATGCTCCTCATCGACGACAATGAACTTCAGATTCCGGACGGGAGCAAAAATGGCCGAGCGGGCACCCACAACGACACGAGCCTCACCCGTAGCTAAGGAACGCCAGGCATCAAAGCGTTCCCCGCCTGAAAGGTGGCTGTGCCAAACGACCGCCTTGAGCCCCAAGGCCTGAAGTGCTGCCCGGAGACGGCTGACCGTTTGCGGGGTGAGGGCAACTTCAGGAACGAGGAAGATTGCCCCACCACCCTGCTCGACGACCTTCAGGATGGAGCGCAGGTAAACCTCAGTTTTTCCGGATCCAGTAACCCCATGCAACAAGTGGACCGCGAATTCACCCGATTCGATACTGCCGCTGATGTCGCTTAAAGCTGCTTCCTGTTCTGCGGTAAGGTCAAAAGCCTCCTGTGCCACACGTTCGGCATCTGCCAGATCATCCGCATACGCCTCACGATCGATACGCTCAATTTTCTCCTTGATGATGCCCTGCTTGACCATTGCCTGGCAACTGGTAGCGGCAATTCCCAAACGTTTCAGGATGAGGTTACGCGGCAGTGGTTTGTCTAGAGGCTGGCTTGCGAGGTAAACATAGAGTTTTGCCTGTTTGGGCGCCTTCCTTTCAAGCTTCGACAGCTCGGAGTCGTCCAGTTTGCGGCCAACCCGGATCAGGACTCTCTCCTTCGACCGCATGCCTTTACGCACAGCCGCAGGGATCATCGTTTCAAGAACCACCTCTAAATCCACGGCGTAATAGGCACTCACCCACTCGGCCAACAGAAGCAAGTCAGCCGTCAGGACGGGAAACGGCTGCTCCAGGGTGTGGACGTATTTCAGGCGACTCAAGGGAAGTCCGTCAGTCTCGCCAAGTTTGGTAACAATCCCCAGAACGGCACGGCGACCCAATGGAACGCGCACCAGAGAACCGGCCTTGACAGAATCGGCGATGGTTTCCGGCAAGCGATAAGCCAGGGCTTTGTCGACCCCCTGCAAGGGCCTGACGAGGACCGAATTTGTTATTTCCTGAGCCACAACCTATTTACTCGTATAAAGATATAAATTTTCACTTTCCAACATAACACTTTCTGTTACACTTGTCTCAACAATCTTGGAATGGCTCAAACAACGCAAGCAATGACACGGGATGAAGCCCAGCAGAGGTTTCGTGACTTTCTGGTGCGCAAGGGACTCCGCGTGACCAACCAGCGGATAGCAATTTTTGATGCTGCCTTCAACATCCAGGACCATTTTACCGCTGAAGAGTTACTGACAGCCGCGCGGGATATCGATCGTTCGGTGTCGAGGGCTACCGTCTACCGGAGCATACCCATACTGACCGAGAGTGGTGTGGTACGTGAAATCGATGTGGGCAGGGATTATAAATTCTACCTGACGAGCCGGGGGCAACGACTCGATCACGCTCAGGTTATCTGTAAGGAGTGTGACAAAATCTATGAGATCGAAGCCCCTTTCCTGGAATGGTATTCGAAGAGTATCGCATTAAAAGTGGGGCTTGAAGCCGAATCTCAAAGGTTGCAGGTTTATGCACATTGCCCGGACAGCAAGGAATGCAAGCATAACCGTCATGATTGTCCTCACACAGTATCTGAAACACCTGCCAGTGTATGATCAATCACAGCTATGCTTTTGAAATCGGTTTTCTGGAGACACTCTACCAGAAGGACAAGCAGGATACCCTGATCATCGAAATGCTTGCCAGTTACTACACAAAGGTGGGACGTATTGACGAGGGATTACGGATGGACCGCAGGCATGTCCGTCTCGATCCAGCGAGTGCCACCGCACACTACAATCTTGCCTGCAGCTTGTCGCTGAAGGATCGTAAGCCGGAAGCGGTCCGCAGCCTTAAAACCGCCCTGGAACTGGGCTTTGAGGATTACGAATGGCTGATGAAAGATCCGGACTTAAGGCCACTGCAAGGATACAAGCGCTTCGAAGAATTGCTGGATAGCTTCGCAATCGTGTGAAACGCACTTATATTCTAAATAAGAAGATGCTGATGTCTACAGATACACTTCCTTATAAACCGTTAGTTTTCGAGCCGCAGGAATCGGAAAAGCCCCTGACTGACCTGCAGCAGGAAATTCTGCGTCTCAAAGAGGAGCGCAATGCGATCATCCTGGCACATAACTACCAGGTCGAACCGATTCAGCGGCTGGCAGACTACGTGGGGGATTCACTGGGTCTCTCCTACAAAGCGGCCGAAGCGGATGCGGATGTAATCCTCTTCTGCGGTGTCCACTTCATGGCAGAAACCGCCAAGATCGTAAATCCGGAGAAGACGGTGATTTTGCCGGATCTCGAAGCAGGTTGCAGTTTGTCCGACTCGTGCCCTCCGGAGAAACTGGAAGCTTACCAGAAGGCGAATCCAAACCTGTATACCGTTGCCTATATTAATTGCTCAGCGGCGGTAAAAGCCTTGAGTGATGTGATCTGCACCAGTGGAAACGCCGTGAAAATTGTCGAGCAAGTTCCACTGGACCGTGAAATCCTTTTTGTCCCGGACCAGAATCTGGGACAGTGGGTGATGCGGCAAACAGGGCGTAGAATGCGCCTGTGGCCGGGCAGTTGCTATGCGCATGTCCTCTTTACCATCCGAACGCTCGAGAAGATCAAAGAGCAGTTTGCGGGAGCCCCCGTGGTCGCCCACCCGGAATGCGTGGAAGCTGTGCGTGACCTGGCGGACGAAGTCTGCTCCACGGAGAATATGATCGGTTTTTGCCGCACCCATCCGGCGGATACAATCATCGTCGCAACGGAAACCGGAATGATTCATCGCCTGCAAAAGGAAATACCGGGCAAGCGCTTTGTAGCCGGACCGACGGAGACCTGTGCCTGTAATGAGTGCCGCTTCATGAAAAAAAATACCCTGGAGAAGATGAAAAGCGCATTGGAAAATCTGGAACCCCAGATCGAACTCGAGGAAAGCCAGCGTGCACGGGCAGAAGTTCCAATCCGGCGGATGCTGGAGTGGAGCCGTTAATTATTAATAATTCTTAAGTATCTTGTCAGGCTGCAAGTTCGCCAAGGGAAAATTCTGCTGGCGGACGATCTCGTTGGATGCACTGCGAATTTGCAGGGAAATTTGAGTTTGCGGTCCCTTCCAGTCTATTTCGATGACCCCATAACCTCTGCCGCCGTAGGGTGCACCCAGCCGATGGCGGTTTATTTCTCCCGCTGCCTCAATATTGCCAATAGGTTGATTCAGACTGCTTGAAGTAACTTCAGGGATGAGTTGTGGTGTCGTATCATCGTTTATTACTGAAATTTCGTGGAAATGCCGGTCACCGCTAATAAAAATTAGGCCCGGCACCTGATATTCTTTCATAAGGGCGAATAAACGGGCGCGTTCTTTCGGGAAATTCTGCCATTTCTCAAAACGGTGGTCGCGCGGAATGATCTGCGTTCCTGAACCGATGATATTGATTTGTGCCGTTGAGTTCTTCAGTTCTTCTTCCAACCAACTCCATTGCGCCTCACCGAGTAATCCGGCATCCGGCCCGGGTGGATCGGCGAAGTAGCGGTTATCGAGGAGAATGATTTTAACCTGCTTCCCGTCCGGGCCAAAAACGTAGCTGGCGTAGACACCTTCCTTCTTCCTGCGCTCACTATCATTGGGTTCTTCAAGGAAACGATAAAGCTCAAGCTGGCTTTCGTACTTTTTCGGATACCAGTTACCTGAATTATTTTCACCGAAATCATGATCATCCCACGTGCCGATAATGTCTGTGCTCATACGGAATTTACGGTATCGAGGTTGATTGAAAGTCCTGGCATATTTCTCGCGCAAGACGGACATGTCTTCAGTATCTCCGTAGACGTTGTCTCCCAGCCAGATAAACAAATCAGGATCCGCTTCGATCAACCCGGCCCAGGCAGGCTGAGGAAGGTTTTCCCGATTGCAGGAACCAAAGGCGATCGAGTTGAGTGGCGCATCAAAGTCTGCCGGGTACCTGGCCTGTAGCGGAATACCAAGACCAAAAAGCACAACCACTGAGATTAATCTGATAAAATTCCCCTTATTCATGAATGGCAGTAAATGAAATACAGGGCATTTTACAATGACTGAGTGAAGCTTGCGCAAAAGCATACATCTACCCAAGGTAACCCGGTGGAGGGGACTGAACCAGAGCAGCGGGCGCGAACAACATACCGTTGGGATGTCATGCGAGGATTTACGGACGGCGTGGCGGACTCCCTGTATACGACATTCGCCCTTTTAGCGGCGATCCGTTATTTTGAGGCCTCCGGTGCGATCAAGTCCATCCTGGTTGCTTCTGCCTTCATCGGATTATTTTTCACACCGTTGACCCAGATAATGGCCGCCCGTACTGGCTGGAAAGTCAACCGGGTAGCTGCCTGCTGGTATGGTTTGTGTGGGATCCTTTTATTCACAGCTGCCTGGCAGTCCAGCCTCGCATTATTTGTAACAGCAGCAGCTCTAGCGTTCTTTATCAGGGCCCAGGCCGTTCCTCTGATAACCCATATCTACGTCCAGAATTATGAACGGAATACGCGAGGACGGAGGTTCTCAACAACGCTTATGGTGATGAGTATCTGCAGCGTTACAGTGGGTCTGGCAGGTGGAAAGCTGATGGATATTGATACAGCGAACTATCGTTTGCTTTTTATTGCAGGCGGCCTGGCAGGAGCCGGTGGTTTCCTTGCGCTCTGGAAAATACCGAGCAACCCGCTGGACACACACCATGCCGGAAAACTCTGGACCAACCTGAGCTTAATCTGGCAGCACCAAGTCTTCGGCTGGGTCCTGTTTGGCTGGATGCTGATGGGCATCAGTAATTTGATGACCATGCCATTGCGAGTCGAGTATCTGGCACAAGAAGCCTATGGGCTGAATTACAGCAACTTTGAGATTGGAATCGTAACTGTTTCCATACCGGTTATCATGCGAGTCTTGTCCATCAAGATCTGGGGGATGCTGTTTGATCGCTTTGCCTTATTGAAGCTACGAATTGTCGCAAACATGATTTTCCTTTTCTCGATCATCCTCTTTTTCACGAGCCGCAACCTTGTCCTGATAATTGTCGCATCCACATTATTTGGTATCGCCCAGGGAGCTGGCGGAGTGATGTGGAATCTGTGGGTGACCAAACTGGCACCGCCCGAAAAAACCTCTGCCTACATGAGCATCCATACAGGTTTAACGGGAGTACGGGGCAGCTTGGCACCATTTATAGCCTACACTATAATCTTCTACAGCACGCCGCAGACTGCCGCATGGGTAGCAGTGGGCCTGATAACCGCCTCAAGCCTGATCTTCCTGTATGTATGGAACCGATACAAAGAAGAGCGTTTTTGATGCCGAACTGGCTGAAAATCCCTATTTTTTCCGGAAGTGTATAATACCCCAGTCCAAACGGTTATTTTTGCCTGCTTCGATCCAGTGGTTGAGGCCTTTCATCATGTTCTCGAGGTATTCCTTGCTGATATTTTCGAGTTCATCGCGGCGACTCTCTAACTCCTGGAGAACACGGGAATAGTGATTCACCAGTTGTTCAGGCATCGGAATGACTTCCACAGTGTCCCAACCGAGTTCGGAGGCAAACGACTGATACTTTTCAACAGACCCCATTGTATCGAGGTGGATTCGATCGAGGACAGGCTGTAAATCCTCCTTCTTCACACCTTCGATCTGCATCGGATCTGTCAGGACAAAATCGCCCCCGGGTTTGAGGACGCGATCCACTTCAGCAAAGACCCGATTGCGGTCACCACTGTGAAGGACGGCATCCTGTGACCAGACCGCATCAAAGGAGTTTTCATCGAAAGGCAGGTCCTCAAAACTTCCATCAACCACGTCGATCAGGACAGACAAGCCCTGTTCTTCGTTCATTTTCCGGTTACGGTCGTTCTGGACCTTGCTCAAATTCAGGCAAGTGACCCGAAAACCCTTCTGCCGCGCAAGATAACGGGCTGAACCTCCATAGCCCGCACCTATATCAAGGATATGGCTTCCGGGCATGAGGTGTTGTAGCTGCTTGGTCATATGCATGACCGTCCGCTCGCTGGCAGAACGGATGGCTTCGTCCTCAGAGTTGTAGATCCCGACATGAATGTCTTCGCCACCCCAAACCTGGAAGTAAAAGTTATCCGCATCAGAACTGTCATAGTAGTCCTGAGCTTTTTTGACTACATTTGCTGATTCCGACATTAGACTACTTTCTCTGCTTCGTTCGGGTAACGTTTTTCGGCAATATGGACGAAAAAGTCAGGTTCCTCCTGATGATAGGTTTCCTTGAAATCTCCGTAGGTGTTAATGGTCTGAAAACCAACTTCGCGCATCAAGGTTTCAACGTAACGGCACCTGAGGGGATACATATTCAAGTGATACACTGATTTATCTGGAAATTCGTACTGGAAGCGGGCAAGCCCATCATCGATATGCTCGGGCGCTGCTTTGATATTTTCGCCGCAGTAATAAAAAGTGTGCTTGCTGCTGAAGCCGGCATCGAGCATGGCATCGTAGTTCCGCTGGTCGAGGATCAGGATACCATCATGCCGGAGTGCAGCGTAGAACTCGGCCAGTGTTTTACGGCGATCCTGTTCAGAGAACAGATGGGTGAATGAATTACCCAAACAGATCACGGCATCAAATTTTCCATGGACGTCCCGGTTCAGCCAGCGCCAGTCAGCCTGCACGGTCCGGAGGATGTGCCCGTGCCGACGGCCGTTTTCGAAGGCTTTGGAGAGCATCTGAGGGCTGCCATCAGCACTGACAACTTCGAAGCCTTCATTCAGCAGTCGGACCGAATGGAAGCCGGTCCCACAGGCCACATCGAGTACCTGCTTTGCACCGCGCTCCTTCAAGGCATCGATGAAAAAGTGTCCCTCGCTTTCAGCGCGGGCATCCCAGTCGATGAGTTCATCCCATTTGTCAACAAAGGACTCAATGTATTCCGATTTATATTTGTCGGTCGCCCTGACCGCGATCGGGTTTTTTCCGTAATCTTGTGTTTTCATGAAATTTTTTCTTCTGGCGATGTTGGTTTAATTATTTGTGAATCTTTCAAATCGTGTAATGTTTCCAGGACAGGAGCCTGCTCAGTATCACTGACCAGAGTATCCTCGTATTCCATCAAGCCGACGATCTTTTCGAGCGATAGGGCGATGGTCACACGCTCGAGCTCAGGCAAATCCTCAATGGCTGTAACCAATTTGTCCTGTAAGGGCGAGGGGGACTGGGCAACCATCTCTTTGCCCTTCTCAGTTAATAAAATCCTCACCTTGCGACGGTCACGGACAGATCTTTCACGGCAGAAGACCCCTATTTTTTCCAGCCTGTCGACAATCCCGACAATCGTACTGGGGTTCAGATGAACTTCTTCGGCAAGATCCTTGACAGTGAGTGAACCCAGTTCGTCAATTTTCAGCATGCAAAGCAGCTGCGGGACCGTGACGCCGTGTTCCTGTGCCAGCTTTCGCGAATAAATATCAACACTGCGGATAATACGCCGGAGTGAAGCAAGTATCCTTAGGTCGTATCGCGCATGTGGAAGACTACCGATCTGGACAGGGCGTGATGCACTGTCCATGGATGGCAGCGTATCGGATGGCAATATACTATGCTCTTGTGACATTTGTAAAAAAGAAGCGCCGACAGAAATAATTCGCATAGAAACAATCTCATGCGCTTGTAACGGGGTCAAGGGTTTAATGAATACTGACGGAAAAGAAAAAAAGTTCTTTAACTATCTGAAGCCAAACAGGATCTGCAGGCTGCGCATCGTATCCGGGCCAACTGTGGGCTTTCCGTTTCGCCATACTACAGTATCCCTGCAGGAACTCTTCTCGATCTCGCTTGAGTTCAGGCTGAGCAAACGGACCGTGCCGGAGGGATTGTTTTCAGGAATCTGTGACGTTTCCATGGGTGTCCACCGATAGGGCAAGCCCC